>JBEBIF010000287.1:0-4738 GCA_040080515.1 Chitinophagaceae bacterium
ACTATAATGTCAAGCATGTTCTGGAGCAATGCCTTTGTTCCGTGCAAAAGGCTATTTCCGGGATGCAGGGCGAGATCATTGTGGTGGATAATGGCTCCACTGATAAAAGCATGGAATACCTGGTGCCCAGGTTTCCGGGGGTTCGATTTATCGCTAATAAAGAAAACAGCGGTTTTGCAAAAGCCTGTAACCAGGGATTGAAAGCAGCAACAGGAGGATATATCCTTTTTTTAAATCCGGATACCATCGTTCCGGAAGATTGCTTTCTGCAATGTCTTTCCTTTTTCAAAGAACACCCGGATGCGGGTGCTGTTGGGGTGAAGATGGTTGATGGCAGCGGATTGTTTTTAAAAGAATCCAAACGGTCATTTCCATCGCCGATGACATCGCTGTTCAAATTATTTGGCCTGGCAAAATTATTTCCCCGCTCTAAAGCTTTTGCCCGGTATCATCTCGGTCACCTGGATGAAAATGAGAATAATGAGATAGATGTGCTGGCAGGTGCTTTTATGATGATGAAAAAAGAAGTGCTGGACAAGGTGGGAAGTTTTGATGAGCTTTTCTTTATGTACGGCGAAGATGTGGACCTTAGTTACCGTATTCAAAAAGCCGGGTACAAGAATTATTATTTTGCCGGAAGCAGCATCATTCATTTCAAAGGAGAAAGCACCCGTAAGGGAAGCATGAACTATGTGCGGATGTTTTACAATGCTATGAGCCTTTTTGTACGCAAACATTATGGAGGAAGCAAGGCCGGTCTTTTTAATTTTTTAATTCATGTGGCTATCTGGTTCCGGGCAGCATTAACAGCGCTAGGAAGTTTTATCCGGCGTATTGGATTGCCACTTATCGATGCAGGCGTTATTTTCCTTTCTTTCTGGATCGTAAAAACGGTATGGAGTCAATATGTCCGCACCGGCATTCAATATGAAAGCAGGCTGATCTGGATCGCCTTTCCGGCATATACTATATTTTACCTTATTACCGCCTATTATGCCGGGTTGTACGACAAGTGGTATAAAAGATCAGAGCTGGTACGTTCATCTGTAATTGCCACTATCGTTTTACTGGCAGCTTATGCGTTATTACCAGAGAAGTATCGTTTTTCAAGAGGCATTATTTTATTTGGCGCCCTGCTTGCTTTTTTTCTCATCAGTATACTGCGTTGGCTGCTGATCAAAGCGTACATTTTAAACAGTGGCAATGATAAAGAAGAGTATCTGAATACGGTTATAGCCGGCACACCGTCAGAATTTGAACAAACCTTTCAATTACTGAAAGAGGCGGGACTTCATCAAAAAGTGTTAGGGCGCCTTGGTACAGACAGCAACGATCTGTCTGCTATTGGCTATTGGAAAAACATTCCACAGCTTTTATCGGCTATTCCTTTTAAGGAAGTGATCTTTTGTGCGGGCACCATATCATACAGCGAAATAATAACGGTATTAAAAAAATTGCCGCAGGGCATTGTCGCAAAAATTCATGCAGCCGGAAGTAGCAGCATTGTCGGGAGCGATTCAAAAGACACGTCGGGAGAAACTGTTTCCAAAGAAAATGGGTATAAGCTTGCCGACCCATACAACCTCCGGCTCAAAAGGCTGATAGATATTGGTGTTTCTTTTGTTGCACTAATTACATTCCCGGTTCATTTACTGGCAGTAAAAAAGCCGCTGACCTTTTTCAGGAATTGCATACAGGTATTGACTGCACAAAAAACATGGATCGGATATGCTACCTCCGAAAAAACACTTCCGCAACTGAGAAAACCGGTTATTGCTTGTAACGGAGTGCCGTTTTTTACCGGGCAACCCTTATCCAAAGAAAGCCTCCAGATGATAGATTACTGGTATGCGAGGGATTTTGAACCGGCAACAGACCTGAAGTTGCTCTGGAAAGTGTACCGGCGGTTGGGAGGTTAGGAAAACTAACACCGTTACTGCTTATATTCGCAATGGTACCGCACAGAACATTGCGTAACTTTAAGTACACCTAATTACTTCATGGCGACCATAATAGACATAAAATTACCAAGGGCAATAGCAGCAGCATTACGTATTCCGCCAAACGATCCCAGGCGACAGCAACTACGGGTATTAAAAAAACTATTGAAGAAGGCCCGCTTTACAGAATTTGGTCAGCAATATCGTTTTGACGAAGCTTTATTAAGCAAAAATCCGGCGAAAAAATTCCAGGAGCTGGTGCCGGTTCATGATTATAATAAGATATACGAGGAGTGGTGGAAGAAAACCCTGGATGGTGTACCGGATGTGACCTGGCCCGGAAAGATAAAATACTATGCCCTCAGCTCCGGTACCTCAGAAGCGGCGAGCAAATATATTCCGGTTACCAAAGAATTGCTTCGGAGTAATACGGTGAACTACCTGCGCCAGCTGCTCAGCCTTATAAAATATGAAGATGCCAATAAAAGAGCAATGACAAAAGGCTTCCTGATGATCGGCGGGGCCACAGACCTTCAAAAAGGAAAAGCCGGTTGGTATGCCGGCGACCTGAGTGGCATCCTGGCAAAGAAGCGGCCTTTCTGGTTTCAAAGTTTTTATAAACCGGGCGGCCGTATTGCGGCACTGGCAGACTGGAACCAGAAACTGAATGAAATAGTAGAGCATGCCAAAGAGTGGGATATCGGCTACATCGTTGGCGTACCGGCCTGGTGCCAGATGTGTATGGAAATGGTGATCGAGCATTACAAAATAAAAAACATACATGAGATATGGCCCAACTTCAGCTTTTTTGTACATGGTGGTGTGGCTTTTGAGCCGTATAAAAAAGGCTTCGAGAAATTACTGGGCAAGCCAATCGTGTATATCGAGAATTATTTATCCAGCGAAGGCTTTATCGGGTATAAAACAAGAGAACATGCAAAAGGCATGCAGCTCATTTTAAATAATAATATCTTCTTTGAATTCATTCCATTCGATGACAAAAACTTTGACAGCGATGGAAAGATGGTGGAACACCCGGAAGCCAAAATGGTTCATGAGGTGGAAGAGGGAAAAGAGTATGCCCTGCTGATGAGTACCAATGCCGGCTCCTGGCGTTATCTTATCGGCGACACCATCAAATTTGTGGACCTGGAAAAAAGCGAAGTGGTGATCACGGGCCGCACCAAACATTTCTTAAGCCTTACCGGCGAACACCTGAGTGTTGACAATATGAACAAAACCATTGAGCTGGTAAGTAATGAATTCAACATCAGTATACCTGAATATACAGTGGTAGGCTTTCCGTACAACAACTTTTTTGCACACCGCTGGTATATTGCTACTAACGATAAAGTGGATACAGAAAAGATCCGCAAACGAATTGATGAAAACCTGAGGGTGCTCAACGACGATTATGCTACAGAAAGAGACAGTGCGCTTAAAGAAGTATTCCTGGAAGTGCTGCCCGAAGAAAAATTTCTGAGATTCATGGAGCTAAAAGGAAAACTTGGCAGCCAGCACAAATTTCCACGGGTAATGAAAGGGAAGATGCTGGAAGAATGGGAAAGATTCCTTAAGAGCGGAACTCTTTGATATGTGTAACAGGCTGTGAGTACCAAGTAATAAGTGAGAAGTACGAAGTGCTTGCAATAATTAGTACCCTATAATAAAACAAAGAAGTGGTTATGCAGGAGTTGAAGCAACGAACGTTTGAGTTTGCTGTTAGCGTTGGCAAACTCATTCTTGAACTTCCATATAACGCAGTTAATAAGGCATATGGTAATCAGCTAGTGAGATGTTCTTCATCTGTTGGAGCCAATTACCGGGCGGCAAGAAGAGCTAAATCTGATGCAGACTTTATTAATAAGCTTAAAATTGTTGAGGAAGAAGTTGACGAATCCATTTATTTTCTTGAATTATTGAGGGAGTTCAACCCCTTGTTCATGGAAAAATTAACCAGCCTGGCCAACGAAGGGACTGAAATTCTAAAAATCATTGTTGCCTCAATAATCACAACGAGAACAAGGATAAATACCAAATAACGGAGTCTGCGTACTTCGTACTTATAACTTCGTACTTACAACCTCGTACTTACCACATGGCTGAAGCCTTACTAAAAGGAATTACCATCGGCTTATTATTAAGCATCTCTGTAGGACCTGCTTTATTTGCCGTTATCAAGCAAAGTCTGAATAATGGGCCCCGGGGCGGAATCGCTTTTGCGATAGGCATTTCTGCCAGCGATGTTGCCCTGGTATTGATCGCAAATATATTTACCGAACTATTTCGCAGCTTGCGGGTGTATGAACAACAAATCGGTATTGCCGGCAGTATCTTCTTGATATCAATGGGCATCTTCTATGTTTTTTTCAAAAAAGTAAAAGTAAATGAAGCAGGAAAGCTGGTTTTTAAACACCGGAAAAGAGACCTTGCGAAAATTTCATTATCCGGATTTGTTATGAACCTGCTGAATCCGGGTGTGATCATATTGTGGATCACCATTTCCACCTCATTGATTCTTTACCCAGTAAAATATAAACTGGTGATCTATATTACCTGTTTGCTGATCGCTCTGCTGGCAGATGTGGCCAAAGTGCTGATGGCCGGAAAGATCCGCAACCGGCTTACACCACACAATATTCATATCATCAACCGGGTGAACGGGCTTGTTCTTATAGGGTTTGGTGCCGTCCTTCTTTGGGGATTGATTTTCTATGCGGATAAACTGAAATAGTTATTTTGCACCTTCATGGCTAAAAAACCAACAAGCACACCACCATCACCTGTCCGGCTTTGGT
>JBEBIF010000025.1:0-19796 GCA_040080515.1 Chitinophagaceae bacterium
TTCTCCCTGATTGTACCGGCAGCATTCAGGCTGTTTTTTCTGTATTGGGAAAAATTGTAACAGTAATTGATCCGCAGTATTTTTCTTTCTGCCACTCCTTCTTTGATCAGTTGCTCCTTTACTTTTCCGGAGATGGCCACTATATGCGGGGAAAGCCGGTTGGCTAATTTATTCAGCCATTTATTTTTCCGGGAGGGCATCAATTCCACATAATCTGAATTGTGGCGGAAATAATATACATCTGCCCTTATGAAATACTTAGCCATACCACTTACCACTGCGTTGCTTTGCAAGTGCGAAAAAATAATGTCTATCTTATGCGTCTTGCAAAACTTTACCAGGAACCGGCACTGGTTGATAAAAAAAAACAGGCTTCTTCCTTTTACTGTTTCAGCAGAAAAGCTTTTAGCTCCTGCCTGTTCAAAGTTTTCATGCAATGGGCCACGGGTGGCCCAGGTCAGCAAAAACACCTCATGCCCGTTTCTCACCAGCAGTTCTGCCTGCGATTGCTGATCAACTGCCCGAAGATTTGTTGGAGAATAAATCAGTATTTTCTTACCCATGCTGTTTTACTATCCTGTTATTTGCTGGGTTTCTCCTGCAAATTCCTGCCTGTAATAGGAGGGTTTAAATTTTTTGTACAAGAACAGAAGCAGTTTCCTGCTGATCTTAATTTTGGTGTACCAGGATAGGTCCCGGGCCATCATTTTATAATTCCGGGAGTAATGCTTCTTTATATAAGAATAAAACTCTTTAAAGATCGGGCTGTTGTGCATCTTCATGAAGTACAAAGACCCTTTGATGGAATTATTAAGTATTTGATCCTTCCAGTCTAATAGCCGGATACCATACGCTTCTCCTAATTGTTTACCGGCAAACTCATACAATTCCTCAATATAGGTGAGCTTATTCAATTGTGCTTCCATATTCATACTACCCGACTGATTGTCCCCATGGCGAATAAACACATAGGCCTCCTTATCAGTAAAGCCCACATCACCTAAAAGCATGATCTTCAGAATACACTCCACATCAAAGTTCACATGTCTCATTTCAAAGACATTAAAGTCAATAATATCTTTTCTTTTAAAAAGGCAGCCGCCAAAACAAAGAAACCCATTGGACGGATATTGGAAGAAAACATCTTTACCTGCCCAACTTCTTTTATCCCACAATGAGCTTTGATAAAACTGAATGTCCTGCCCGGAATGAAAATTAAATGTGGCAAACTTGCCAAAGACCAGTCTCATATCCGGGTTATTCAAAAACAAATCCATCGCTGATGAAATAAACCCAGGATCTTTCAAATAATCGTCACTGGATACATATAATACATACTCTCCTTTAGCCAGTTCATTGGTGCCTTTTTTAAAATTACCTAGCATTCCAATATTTGACTCATTCCTGGAATAGCGGATACGGGGATCAGCCACATATTTCCGAATCACTTCATCACTATTATCGGTACTGCAATTATCTGTAATAATAATTTCCAGGTTGGCATAATCCTGTGCCAGTGATGACTGGATCGCTTTATCAATCCAGGGGGCCCTGTTATAAGAAGTTATAATAATACTTACCAATGGCAACCGGCTACCTTCACTCATACCTAACTGCTTTTTTTCTGAAACAACTGTAAAAGGAATACCCTTCCTTCACGCATATAAAACAAAGTAATGCTGAACGCCACCAGGAAGATGGCTCCTATCGCCCAAAGATTTAATTTAAAATCCGGTAAAAATTTTTCCAGTGAGAATTTAATGGCAAGTACTGTCAGCAACGGAGGCAGCAGCGGGATCAACGTATCGTTCCAATACCACCTAAATAGTTCTTTCTTTAATAATTTCCGGTGCATCAGCGGTTGGCTTATCAGCACATATCCTAAGTTCACCAGCACCCACACATAGGCAGCACCCACTCCACCATACTTATTGGCCAGCCAGAATAACAGGGGTATCAGGATAATGGCCGCTATGGAATTTTGTATAATAGTAAATCTTGTCCACCCGTTTGCAATAAGAAGATTATAAGGCATTACCATCAATGCATTCAGCATACTGCCCGCAAGTAATATCCTGGCTATGTCGCAGGTTTGTTCTGTTGTTGTTATGTCTTTTGTCCATATCCGCAGAATATCATGCATAAAGAAAAACAGCACAATACAAAAAGGGAAAATAAACGAGGCCATTAGTTTACAGGCCTGGTGATACAGCAATTTCAGTTCTTCCTGTTTGTTCCCATAAATAAGTGTGGTAAACCTGGGAAAGAAGGCAATGCTTACGGGATTGGTAAGCATGCTGATACTGGTGGCTATAGAAAAGCCCAATGTATAATACCCAAAGTGTGATAGGGACAGCAGCTTGCTCAGTATGATCTTATCCACCTGCATCAGCAGAAAGGTAACCACGCCAATAGCTGTCATTCCGGCCGCAAATCGCCAGATAATTTTAAGCTGCTCCTTGGAAAAACGGGGTCGTTGATGATGTTTGGGCATTTCTTTCCAAAGTGCCCAGCGCATTACCAGCACATACAATAAACTTACACCTGCCTGCCAGAGGAAAAATGCCTGTAAGGTGCGGGAGAAAAATATAAGAACAATAAGAACGCCAGCTGCCCGCAAAGTGCTCATAATAACGTTGATGGTATTATTTAGCACTTGCTTTTCCAAACCCGTCAACCCGCCACTATATAAACTGATGGGCCATTGAAAAGCGATCACAATACCCATCAGGATAACAGATTCTCTTACAACGTGTGACGGCAACTTTTCAGCGTTCACCCAATTTTCTGCAATAGGCCCTGACAGGGAAACAACAATAAGACTTATAAGTAAGCCGATACCCCAATAAACACATTCCAGTGAAAACGTAAGATTGCGGGTATCATTGGCCGGCCTGCTTTCGGCTCTGAACCTGGCCAACTCCCTGTTGAGTGTGGTACTGAGCCCAAGATCCAAAATAGCCATCGAGCCAATAAGTGTACTGTAAAAACCGATGAGCCCGTAGGATTCGATCCCCAGGTAATGGATGTATTGCGGAATTAAAATGAGAACAATTGCAACAGACCAGAATTTCCCAACCAGGTTGGCAACAATATTTCTTTGCAGTGAACTCATTTAATGGATACGTATTTGATAGCCGTTTTAGCTTCTTACCGGCTATACAGCAGCTTGGTTTATTTGATTCTCTTTAAGTAACCATCGGGCGCCACACTTATCAGTAGTTTATTGTCTATAGACTTGTCTACTTCAAAGTCACTATTTTCTTTTAAGAACTCCCACACGGCAGTTTTCGGGTTGTCACCTTTATCCCAGGAACGGTCATACATTCCTTTGGGCATATCTTCAACAATAGTATCAAATACCACAAGGTAAGAGCCTTTAGTTACAAAATGCTGATACATGCGGAGTTCGGCCAGCACATGCTCATGTGTATGATTTGAATCGAGACAAACCATTATGGTTTCTTTACCCTTTGCAACTTCAGCTACTTTGGCTACAATGGATTCATCAATGGCACTTCCCTGAATCATAGAGATTCGTTTGTACATCGGATGCGCTTCTATCTCTTTCCGGTTATGATCCCGAATGTCAATGTCAACACCAATGATCTCCCCTTTTCCAATCAGCTCCATAATGGATGCATAATATATAAGGGATCCGCCATGTGCAATGCCGGTCTCAATGATCAGGTCGGGTTTAATACTCCAGATCAGTTCCTGCATAGCCACCATATCCTGCGGATACTGGATGATAGGGCGGCCCATCCAGGAAAAGTTATAAGAATACATTGCTTTATTAGAAGCAATATTAAATTGTTCGGCCGCATCAGTCAATTCTTTATTGTCGGCAAAACTGCTGATCCGGTCCTTTTTTTCCTGTTGAAATTGTTCGATTGGATTACTCATGTTTAATAATTGTTTTAAGTTTATTATCATCTCCCCAAAATTCCATGGGTTCAAAATCCGGGTAAGGATAATAGCCTGTGTTTAGTTTTATTGATTTTCCGGTTTTTGCTAAGTAATTTGTTACCAGTTGTTTTACAGTAACAGGTTGGTTGCTGCAGCAATTAATAATGCCCGTTGTTTCATTTTGCAACGCTGCTGAAACAATATTCGCTGCCACTTTTTCAACCGGCAGGTAGTCTCTCACCTGTTCGCCACCACTCATGTTAAAAACTTCTTCGCTATGCTCTATCGCTTTCTTTAACTGCTCCAGCAAGGAGTTCGGACTCTGCCCTTCACCATACATATAAAATAGCCGCATCCATTTGAGCGAAAAGCTTTGCTTCTTTTGCAACATTTCTAAAAAAAGACGGAGAGAATTCTTGGCAATAGCATAAGAATTTGCCGGGTCTGCCACCATATCTTCTGCAAGGCAACCATTTATCATGCCGTACTCATAACAAGTCCCTGTTATGGTAATGTCATTCAAACCATTCTCAATAAGGTTCTTTAAAAAAAAGTATTGCGGCAACAGGTTCTCTTCGAAATGAAACAGATCTTTATAGTTGGGTAATCCTTTCCAGGCAAGATGTATGAGCATATCTGGCTGCCGGAACTTTGTAAACAGGTCCTGGTTCGTTTCCTCCCCAATTGTATGAGGTATGTAAGTTACCTTATCATACCAGTCTTTTTGTTTTGCCTTATCAATATGGGTGGAGGTAGCAATTACAGCAATTCCCCTGGTCAGTAATTCGCCAATAACATAATTGCCTATAAACCCTGTAGCACCTGTTACCAATACTTTCACTATCGCTGTATTACTTGATTTTTAATTTCGGTATAGGAATTACAAACTGTCCGCCCCATTCTTTTATATAAGAAAGCTGTTCCGTTATCTCGGTTTCCAGGTTCCAGGGAAGTATGATCACATAATCCGGTTGCTGGTCTTTTAACACCTGCTCATTAACAACAGGGATATGACTGGCAGGCAAAAATTTGTCCTGCTTATGCGGATTGGCATCTACTACAAAATCAATAAGGTCGCTCTTAATCCCGCAAAAGTTGAGCAATGTATTGCCTTTTGCCGCAGCGCCGTATGCCGCTACCTTTTTATTATTTCTTTTTTGTTCAATCAGAAATTCCAGCAGATCCAGTTTTATGGCAGCCGCCTTTTCCTGGAACTTTGCATAGTATCCCGGCTTATTGATGCCTTTAGCCAATTCTTTCTGCAGCAAAGCTGTTACCCTTGGTGAAACCGGCTTACTGCTATCCTGTTTATGTTTCCCGTAAATACGAAGTGACCCTCCATGTGTTGGAATTTCTTCCACATCAAAAAGTTCTAATTCCTGTTTTTCAAATATCTGTTTCACCGTATAAAATGACAGGTAGGAAAAATGCTCGTGGTAAATGGTATCAAACTGGCTGTTTTCCACCAGTTGCACCAGGTGTGGAAATTCTAATGTGATAACACCTTGCGGTGCTAATAATATTTTAAGGCCTTTTGTAAAATCATTGATATCAGGAACGTGCGCATATACATTGTTTCCTAAAAGGAGATCGGCTTTTGTTCCTTTTTGCACCAGATCATTCGCCAGTTTTTCTCCAAAAAATTCTGTGATCGTATTAACGCCTTTTTGAATGGCTACTGCCGCTGTATTAGCCGTGGGTTCAATTCCCAATACCGGGATCTTTTTTTCTGCAAAATACTGAAGCAGGTAGCCGTCGTTGGAAGCCACTTCCACTACCAGGGAATTTGCAGTAAATCCAAATCTTTCAATCATCAGCTCTGTGTACTTTTTAGCATGCTGCAACCAACTGGTGGAATAAGAAGAGAAATAAACATAGTCGCTGTTGAAAATAGCATCAGACTTTTTGTATTCATCCACCTGCACCAGGAAGCAAGTACCACAGGTAAAGACCTTCAATGGATAAAAAGCTTCGGGTTCATTCAACTGCTCTTTGGTTAAAAAAGAGTTGGAGGCTGGTGAATTGATCAGGTCTATAAAAACATGATTTACTTCAGCATTACAAAATCTGCAATTCATCTGATTATAGTATTAGTCCTTTAAATGTATTATCTAAGTACGGATGCTCTTTATCCCTTTCAGAAATTTCAGCATCAGGTAAGATCCAGTCAATACCCACTTTCGGGTCATTATAACGGATCCCTCCTTCTGCAGCAGGTGTATAAAAGGCTGTATGATGATAGATCAGTTCGGTATTATCTGCAAGTGTTTGGAAGCCATGTGCAAACCCATCGGGGATATACAGCATTCTTTTGTTTTGGGCAGAAAGTTCTGCGCCGAAGTATTGAAGAAATGTGTCAGAGTCTTTACGTATATCAATGATCACATCAAAAACAGCTCCGGCAATACATCGCACCATTTTTATTTCTGTGTGCGGGGGATATTGAAAATGCATTCCCCGGATAGCTCCTTTACTATTGGTAAAAGAATGATTCAGTTGCACCCATTCTTTTGAATGCCCGATCTGTGCAAATTCATTTTTACAGAATGTACGGGCAAACCAGCCTCTTGTATCTGCAAAAGGAGTAAGCTCAATAATATAACTGCCCTTCAATGGAGTTTCTGAGAATCGCATTATAACTGCTGGTATTGGCTGATCTGTTGTTTGGTGAATTCAAAAGCATTTTCGGCAGTGGCGTTCTTATACCATTGTATTGTTTGCCGTATAGCCTGTTGCGCATCCATCTTTGGATGCCAGTCCAGTTCTTTTTCTGCTTTGGTTATATCCAGTCTCAACAATCCTGCCTCATGTGGTTGATCACTGTTTTTCAACACATCGTATGATCCGTTGCCCCACTCACTAATAGCCAGTTTCACCACTTCCTCAACGGTAAGGGCATCAGAAGGGTATGGGCCAAAATTAATAGCGGTACTGAATCGGGCCGGATCCATCACCATTTTTGCACCCATCAGCAGATACCCGCTTAATGGTTCCAGCACATGTTGCCACGGTCTTACAGAAACAGGGTTTCTAACTACTACTGTTTCATTATTAGTGAAGGCCCGGATGATGTCCGGAATGATCCGGTCTTTCGCCCTGTCTCCCCCGCCTATCACATTTCCTGCACGAACGGAAGCAATTGATTTTTGGTGCTGTTCATATTTGGAAGGGTTAAAAAAACTGTTACGGTAGCTGTTGATCACAATCTCTGCTCCTGCTTTGCTGGCACTGTACGGATCATAACCGCCCAGCCGGTCCTCTTCACAGTAAGCAACTCCGGTTTCATTATTTTCATACACCTTATCTGTTGTAATTATAATAACAGCGCAGGGCTTACTGAGTTTACGTACACCTTCCAGCACATTTGCCGTTCCCATTATATTCACATCAAAGGTATATGCCGGTTCCTCATAAGATCTTCTGACAAGTGGTTGTGCCGCAAAGTGAAAAATAAAGTCGGGTTGAAACTCATCTATTACCGACACCAGTTTTTCTTTGTTTCTTATATCATCAATAACAGAATCGCAGAGGTTATCTCCGCCTATCATATTATATAAGCTGTTTTCGCTATCGGGGGTCAGTGCATATCCCTTTACAATGGCTCCTGCAGTGTAAAGCCAAAGGAGCATCCAGGATCCTTTAAACCCGGTATGCCCCGTTAGTAATACTTTCTTTCCTTTATAAGTAGCTTCAAAAAGTTGCTGATAATTCATACTACCATTTTTTCCATTTAGCATTTCCACTTTCCCATAAATCTTCTAATTCAATCTTGTCCCGTATGGCATCCATGCATTTCCAGAAACCATAATGCCGGAAGGCGCATAATTCTCCGTCATTTGCTATATCCACCAGGGGTTTCTTTTCCCATTGTACCAATTCCATATCCCCCTCCAGGTATTTGAATATGCCGGGTTCCAGTACAAAAAACCCGCCATTGATCCATATTCCGTCTCCATCAGGTTTTTCCTGGAAATGCTGTACAATGCCTTTACTATCTATATCAATGGTACCAAACCGTCCGGGCAGCTGAATAGAGCTGAGGGTGGCGAGTTTTCCATGCTTTTTATGAAACGCTGTCAATGCAGCAATGTCAATATCACTCACTCCATCTCCGTAGGTGAGCATGAATGTTTCATTGCCTACATACCGTTGAATTCGCTTGATCCGCTCTGCTGTATTACTATCCACCCCCGTATCCACCAGGGTAACTTTGAAGGACTCACTATTGGTAAAATGAATATCCATCTTATTGGATCCAAGCTCCACTGTTATATCGGAGTTGTACAAATAATAATTGATAAAATACTCTTTTATCATGTGTCCTTTATATCCGAGACAAATGATAAAGTCATTATACCCGTAATGCTCATATATTTTCATAATATGCCACAAAATGGGTTTACCGCCAATCTCCACCATTGGCTTTGGCTTAACAACTGTTTCTTCTGTTAACCGGGTGCCAAGCCCTCCGGCCAATATTACTACTTTCATAAAATTTCAGGATTATAGTGCGTCAAAAATAAGTTGTCTTTATCGAAAATCCGCTTCTCAGGCTTCACTATGCACTTTACTGTATTTTGTTTTTATTACAAGGAATCTCTTCTCAAAATATTTATACGACAATGATGCTACCAATATCGTGCTGGCTGAGATCAGTAAAAAAGCAAGTAAGAAACTGGCTGCCTGTGACACCCCCTTAAAAATATTCTTTGCGACAAGTGTAAGCAGGAATATGACCAAAGGGTGATATACATAAATTCCAAAAGATATCTTCCCAAGATAATCGAACACTTTATTTCCGAGCTTTACAAGAGACTTTGGATTACAGGATACATTCATTATCATGACTACTGTAGCAATTGCCACGATAGTATCATCAATCATGGATGTAATATGAAACCTTTCGAAAGCGATAAGAATCAATAATCCCCAGGTAAGGATCTGTACCGGTAACAAAAAACAGCCTTTCAGAAACAGGGCGTTTTTTTTGAAATAAAGTATCGCACCCAATGCACCTATTGCCATACAATCAAACCGGGTTACTTCCAGGAAAAAGTAAGGTATTATATCTCCTGTCTGGCTTTGGTATACCCTTGCCAGTAATTTTACTAAAAAAAATAAGATAAAAAATATAAGCACAGACCTAAAAGCATTCTTTGATTTTTTTATCACCAGCGGCCAGAACAGGTAAAACTGTTCTTCTACAGCCAGGGACCAGTAATGCAAAAGCAACGGTATTCCTGTGCCAAGGATGTAGGGAAAGTTTGCTCCCAAAAAAAAATACCATCCCGTATTTGCTCCAATCAGTGATGGGGTGTATAAATAAGTAATCCCGAGGGCAAGGAAAAGGTAAAGAAAATACAGGGGCCATATTCTTAGTATCCTTCTGAGATAAAATTTCCTGATATCAACACTTTGAAACCGGTCTTTTTCTGCCAGTAAAAGATATGTAATTAAGAATCCGCTAAGTGAAAAAAAGATGGTCACACCATAGGATGCCAGGGTTAAACCACCGGTCTGCGTACCACCAAAATGATCCATCGATAAGCCTGTATGAGAAAAAACAACTGAAAATGCTGCGATAGCTCTTAATCCATTCAGTCCTTTAAAATGAATCTTTTGATTACTCATATCAGCTTTGGTTGTGCGCTGAATTATCCAGCCGGCTGATAAAAAAGAGTCCTAACTGATTTTGGGTTTTGGTGTTTGCAACACTCCATTTTCTTTTTAGATTTTTTAATGGGGCTAAAATTCCCGGTGTAACAGAAAAAAATTGTTTTTCCGTTTCAAAGCCGAAATAATAATCATACTTCACTTCTGTATAACCATGCCGTATCAATGTATTTTTTAAAGTGAAGTGGGAATACCAGCAAATATGCTCCGGATTTATCCAGCTTTGCTCTGCTTCTCCGTTTCCGACCTTTTTTATAAAATCACGTCCCCATGGATTAGGTGTGGTGATGATCAAAACAGAATCTTTATGCATAAACCGCTTGATCCCTTCGAGCATCAGCCCGGGATTAGTGATGTGTTCGATCAATTCGCCGCATACAATCACATCGAACTGGCGGTTTAGCGGTACGTTTTCCAGGTGGTTGGCATCCCCAAAATATCCTTCGTAACCATATTTGTTCTTAATGATCTCCACATCTTTTTCCAGGTAATCAATCCCGGTTATTTGAGTGGCCACTTTTGCAATTCCGGAATGCACCCAAATATCTTCTGCTATCAGTTTCTCATACAGGTGCGAATGCTGTACATAACCAAGATGTAAAACGGTTTTGCCCGTGCATAGCCGCATAATTTCATCCAACCTGAAAACCGGGTTTTTCATATTTTCTTAAGACTTAGTAAAACAATAATGATACATTACTTCTTTTAGTAAAAGAAGAGTAAAGGATAGGTCTGCCATTGCTCAGGCAGTTGCACTTTGCGGATAGGCCTTGTGCGCCAGGTGTATTTTTGGAAAAGGATAACTGTATTTTCTCAATACCAGGAAATACATAGCGAGACAAATGATCCAGCTAATAGATGATAAAAACTTTGTAATGGATTGAAACAGGTACATATGCCACGGCATCAATTGATTGACACCTCCAATCGTATACTCACTGAATAACTCCGAAACCATCAGAGGGCTGGCAAAAGGGTAAAGACCCGTTGTTGTGTTCTTATCTACTCCCAGCTCTGCAAAAGACGGATATCCTCTCTGTCTAAGAAAAGAACTGCTTGCTTCCATATTTGGATCATAATAATGCCATTTGCCTTCGTAGTAGGCTTCAAAGGCAAAATGCCCGGCATTATACGTTTTAGAAAACATTTTTATGGCCCTCACCTGGTATCCCTTTTTTATCAGAATATTCATCATCACCAGGCTTTGCTGTCCGCAGAATGCGTTTCCTGATTTTAATATGTCATTTGCATTCCATACTTCATTCCAGGAGCGGCCACTGATCTTTGTGGCGAGGTAGGCCAGGAAGTTATTACCTATTGAATAGGTATACAGACCGTCATAGAATCTCTTTTTCACCACTTCGCAAAGCACCACCGGGTACAACGCTTTTTCTGACATTCCAGTACCTTCAGTTTTTGCTGTAATACTGTCGGTGTAAGATTCTAATTTGGAAACAGAGTTAAGATTATTAAGCCGGGGATCGTATTCTTCATTACGGTTTATTGACAACTCCGGGTAAAAGAAATTCCGAATCGGGTTGATCTTGAATAAATATTCACAAACACTAAATGTAAAAAGTGTTGTGAAAAATAATGCCAATAAATAATGCAGTAACCTGGCCTGTTTTTTCATCGCCTGTTTGTTTCAGAGATAAAAGATTTCAATTGCTAAAATAGCGATTGAATGTTTAAACGCCTATAACACAACTACGCAATAATTAGTCGTAATTATACGAATTGCACTATAGGATAATTACCATGCCAGAGGAAACAAACAGATTTCTACGTACAGATTCTTTCGAAAACATAAAGGTAGGGGGGTATTACGAATTATCAAAATTTCTGATATCATGAACGAGTTGGATCGCTTTTCTTGCCTCCTGCAGGGGTACGGCATTCTGCACTAATACCTGCCGGTAAAATTCTGTATGCAACTCCTCAAACCCTGTACTAAACTCAAATTCCTTGCCATCAATTTTAAGGGACCGGTATGATTTCTTTTCCAGTTCCTGCACACCAGCTGGTAATTTATCCCCGTCAATACTCATTCCCCAGTTAATAGTGGCTTTTTCAAGCACCAGTTTTCCCGATGCATTCATATCAGTATGCTCTGTTACCTGGCTTTGAACAACATCACCAAATATCCAAAGCAGTATATCAAAAAAATGAAGCCCGATATTGGTGGCTACCCCTCCGCTTTTGTCAATATCTCCTTTCCAGCTATGCAAATACCATTTTCCCCTCGGGGTAATATAGGTGAGGTCAACCTCATATTTTTTTCCTGCTGCTGATTGATCTATCTCTTTCTTCAATTTAATAATGGCGGGGTGTACTCTTAACTGGAGCAGGGAGTAAACCTTTTTCCCGGTTTCCTTTTCCATGTCCATCAATGCATCTACATTCCAGGGATTTAATACAACCGGTTTCTCACAGATCACATCGGCCCCGATCCGCAAACCAAATCGTATATGAGAATCATGCAGGTAGTTGGGACTGCAAACACTTACATAATGAATGGGTGTGCCATTTCTCCGCAGCTTTTCACAATGCCTGTCAAATCTTTCAAATTCTGTAAAAAAATCAGCTTCAGGGAAAAAGGAGTCAATGATTCCTACAGAGTCATTCTTATCAAGTGCTGCCAATAAGTTATTCCCTGTTTCCTTAATAGCTTTTAAATGCCGGGGAGCTATATAACCTGCTGCACCTATAAGTACAAAGTTTTTCATTTGTTTTGACCGGGCATCACTGTTTACCCAAGTTTTACAATGGCATTATTCACCAGTTGATATTCTGTTCCGCTTTCGGGACAAATTGCTTTACCGTTTTCAAAATGCAAAGGGTGCCCATTCTCACTCACCCATCCTTTTTGTACCGCAGGATTTCCCATTACCAGGGCATACGGCAAAACGGGTTTCGTTACTACGGCACCGGCGCCAACAAATGCATAGCGGCCGATCTCATTACCACACACTACTGTAGCATTAGCCCCGATAGTAGCCCCTGTTTTAACCAGTGTTTCCTGGTACTCATTTTTCCTTGCAATAAAACTCCTGGGATTGATGACGTTTGTAAAAACAACAGATGGCCCGATAAAGACACTGTCTTCACAAATCACACCATCATATAAGGAAACATTGTTTTGAACTTTCACGTTGTTGCCTAAAACCACTTGGGAAGCAACAAAAACATTCTGCCCAAGGATACAATCTTTACCAATCACGCATCCTGTCATCAGGTGACAGAAGTGCCAGATTTTTGTTCCTTTTCCTACCTGGCAACCGGGATCGGCTACTGCGGTGGGGTGTATGAAATAGTTCAGATCAGGCACCGGCCATTTTTTTCAGGTATTCTCCATATCCACTTTTGGTAAGTTCGGCAGCAAGAGCAAGCAATTGTTCTTTGGAAATAAATCCGTTGCGGTATGCAATGTCTTCAATACATCCGATTTTCATGCCCTGTCTTTTTTCAATCACCCGTACAAATTCACTGGCGTCGCTTAATGAATCAAATGTACCCGTATCCAGCCAAGCGGTCCCGGGGTCCAATACGGCCACATTCAGTTTTCCCTGTTGCAGGTACGCTTTATTTACATCTGTTATTTCATACTCGCCTCTTGTGGAAGGTTTTAAATTTTTGGCGATGGTCACCACGTCATTATCGTAAAAATAAAGACCAGGTACTGCAAAGTCCGATTTTGGCTTTACCGGTTTTTCTTCTATTGAGATGGCCCGCATATTTGCATCAAACTCCACCACCCCATACCGTTCAGGATCTGAAACCTGGTAGGCAAATACATATCCTCCATTCACATCGTTAAGTGTTTTCAGTTGACGGTCCAGGCCTGTACCATGAAAGATATTGTCGCCTAATACCAGTGCCACTTTATCCTTGCCGATAAATTGCTCTCCAATTACAAAAGCCTGGGCCAATCCATTTGGAGTTTTTTGAATGGCGTATTCAAAATGGCAGCCGATCTGGCTTCCATCTCCCAGCAGCCTTTGAAATTGTGCGCTGTCTTCCGGTGTTGTAATAATTAAAACTTCTTTGATACCCGCCATCATTAATGTGGAAAGCGGGTAATAGATCATCGGCTTGTCGTAAACAGGCATCAGTTGCTTGGAGATGGCCTTTGTTATCGGATACAGCCGGGTGCCTGAACCGCCTGCAAGAATAATACCTTTCATACGGTTATCGTTTATGATATTGTTCGGTGTAGTAGTGCTGGTAATTTCCACTGGTCACATGCTGCAGCCACTCCTGGTTTTCAAAGTACCAGTCGATCGTCTGGCTCAATCCCTGTTCAAAAGTTACGGAAGGATACCATCCGAGCTCTTTGTTTATTTTAGACGCATCGATAGCATAACGTCTGTCATGCCCGGGCCTGTCCTTTACATAGGTGATCAGTTGTTCGCTGGTTCCGGCGGCATTGCCCAGTTTTTCATCCATCAGCCTGCATAAAAGTTTTACCAGGTCCACATTCTTCCATTCATTGAAGCCCCCGATATTATATGTTTGACCAATTGTTCCTTTATGAAAAATAAGATCAATAGCTGCAGCATGGTCTTTTACAAACAGCCAGTCACGGGTGTACAAACCATCACCATAGACAGGTAATGGTTTTTTGTTGATGATATTATTTATAAATAAGGGGATCAATTTTTCGGGGAAATGATTGGGGCCGTAATTATTAGAGCAGTTGCTTACGATCACGGGCAGGCTGTATGTATCATGATAGGCCTTTACGAAATGGTCGCCGGAAGCTTTGGATGCACTGTAAGGAGAATGCGGATCATACTTTGTTTCTTCAGTAAAAAAGCCTGAATCACCCAGGGCACCGTACACTTCATCAGTGGAGATGTGGTAAAATAATTTTCCCTCTTTATTATCTCCCCAGCTTTTCTTTGCTGCATTCAGGAGGTTTACAGTTCCGATAACATTGGTGTACACAAAATCAAGAGGGGAAAGTATGGAACGGTCCACATGCGATTCTGCTGCCAGGTGAATTACTCCATCTGGCTGATATTGCTTGAAGACCCTTTCCAGCTCATCGCTGTCAAGGATATTAACTTTTTCAAAAAAATAATTACCGGCGTTTTCAATGTCTCTCAGGTTTTCCAGGTTTCCGGCATAGGTAAGTGCATCCAGGTTAATGATCTTATAACCAGGATAACGGGTAACGAAAAGCCGGACAACATGCGATCCGATAAAGCCGGCACCGCCTGTTATTAAGATTGATCTACTCACTGATTAAACGATTTGGGTCTTATACCATTGAAAAGTTTTACGCAGCCCTTCCTCAATGGATACGGTAACTTTATAACCCAGCAATTTCTTTGCTTTTGAAATATCTGCCAGGCTGTGTTTTACATCGCCCATTCTTTCCGGGCCATGTATTGGCTGCAGATCACTTCCGGCTTCCTTTTTTAAGCCTTCAAAAAGCTGAATCAGGGATGTTTGCATGCCACAGGCAATATTATAGACAGTATTGATCGCTGCTGCATCAGTAGTAAAAAGGGCGAGCACATTTGCCTGCACTGCATTATCAACATAAGTAAAATCCCGGCTATGCTGGCCATCCCCATTTATCACCGGTGGTTTATTTTTTAATAATGCTTCGGCAAAGAGTGGGATTACGGCGGCGTAAGGCCCGTTAGGATTTTGCCGGGGGCCGAAGATGTTGAAGTATCTTAACCCGATCATTTCAATGCCATACAAGCTGGCATACACCTGTGCATATAATTCATTCACCAGTTTTGTTACCGCATAGGGTGAAAGCGGATTGCCTATTTTATCTTCTACTTTAGGAAGGCCGGGATGATCGCCATACGTGGAGGAGCTGGCAGCATACACTACTCGTTTTACCTTATTGTCTTTAGCAGCAGTAAAAATGTTTAAGGTCCCTGTGATATTAATATCATTGGTAGTAAGGGGATCATTTACTGATCTTGGTACTGAGCCCAGCGCTGCCTGGTGAGAAATTAAGTCTATCCCTGTACAGGCGGCCCTGCAAGTGTCTATACTTCGTATGTCGCCCTCATACAATTCAAACCTGGGATGCCCAATAAAGTTTTCAATGTTTGTCCGGGCGCCTGTCATAAAATTATCCAGTACCCGTACCAATGTCACTCTTTTATCATCAAGCAAACATTCTACGATATTGGATCCAATAAAACCGGCACCTCCGGTTACTAAAATTCGCATGGAAAGGTCAGGGTTTTCTTTTCTTTGATTTGCCGAACAATCTTCTTACATCCAGTTTCATCAAAATTCGTTCTAATAAATTCTGTGGAGGAACTTCTTCTTCATAATAGCTGCCATAGCCATATCCATAGCCGTATCCGTAGCGACCATAGCCGTAGTAACCATAACCCGGTTTCAGTTTTACATCATTAATAATTATAGAGACTTTTGGCAGCTTGCCTTCCTGGTAAAATTCATCGATCAGCCCCACTTGCTTTTTGAACGTATGTCCTTGTCTTACCAGGTACAAGGTACAGTCTGCAAATTTGCTCAATGTCATGGCATCACTCACCATACCGACAGGTGCTGTATCCACCAATACAATGTCGAAGTTAGTTTGCAACCATTCAAACATTTCATCCAGGCGGGTGTCAAGCAACAGCTCTGCAGGATTGGGTGGTATAGGTCCGCAACCTAAAACAAAAAGGTTTTCATGACCGGGTACCGGCCGGATAACTTCCGCAATGTTATCTGTTTTACCCATCAGGTAATTGGTGATACCGGGCCCTTTAGCAATGCCCATACCTGATAAGACTTTTGGCTTACGTATGTCGAATTCGAGAATAACCGTTTTCTTACCGGCAAGGGCCAGCACAGCTCCCATGTTGGTACTTACATATGATTTACCCTCACCGCTAAAAGTAGAGGTAACCAGTATGGTGGCTTTTTCTTTTTTCTTTAATACATACTGCAGGTTAGAGCGGATAATGCGGAACTGCTCTGCCACCATACTACGGGTGGTTTTATTTACCACCAATACTTCATTAGAATAGGAGTGGCCTATCTCACCAAGAATAGGTGCCGAAGTAAGCTTCTCAATATCATACCTTGTTGATACTTTATCATTCAGTACTTCAGCAGCAAATATGA
This sequence comes from Chitinophagaceae bacterium, assembly GCA_040080515.1. Taxonomy (GTDB): domain Bacteria; phylum Bacteroidota; class Bacteroidia; order Chitinophagales; family Chitinophagaceae; genus JJ008. The sequence continues at coordinate 16,693 of JBEBIF010000025.1, forward strand.
ACAAAGCAGGAATGCCAAGACCGGCAAGTATCGCCATTATTTGTATGGCCCTTCTGTTGGGCTTAATAGGCCGGGTGCTTGGATAGGCTCTGTCAATAATATCTGAATTAGAAATAGATGCAGCGATCTTAATACTCGTTTCTTCTTTCTTTTCCTGCAACAACTTAAACAGTTCTGAAACTCTTTCTACCTGTAATTTCAGTTCACCCAGGTCTTTTACTTTAGCGGGCATTGCCCGAAGTTGCGACTCCGTTATACCAGTCCGTTTCCGGTAATCATTTATCAAGGAATTTACTGATGTCTTGATATTCCTGAGGTTTTCACGAATCCTTGCCCTGGATCTTTCTATCTCCCCGGTTATTTCTTTTACTGCCGGATTGTTTACAGGTACATTAGACTCGATCAGGTTTTGCCGGTCAACCTGCACTTTGTTATAATAAGTAACCAGTTCATTCAATGTTTCATCCTCAAGGCCCAATGATGAAGGCACCACTACTTTAGAAAATTCATTCTTTTTATCCGACAGGTAGTCATCCAGCATAGTGGCCCTGTTGAGCCTGTCTACTTCCCCGTTGTTCGCTTTGTCTGCTTCACTGATAATATCAAAGTACATCGACTGCTGGGCTTCTGCATCTATCAGGTTGTTCGTGGTTTGAAAGTTCAGCAATACCCGTTGCACACTATCCAGTTTGTGCCCATACTCAATCAGTCTTCCGTCTATAAAGGTCAGTATTTGTTCAGAAGACTTGATTTGTTGCTCCACGCTGTACCCACTGTATTCCTCCATCAGTTTATTGATTATATCGGCGCCCATTACCGGGTTGGGTGTTCTCATGCCGATAGAAAGCAAGCCTGTTCCGGGAGATTTTGGAACCACTCCGATTGCGGATGCATACGCTCCTGCAGCCGAGGAGGAGGATAGATAAGTTACATTATAATCATTACTGGCCGGTGCAATATTTGTTTTAATAAACAGGAATCGTCCGAATGCATTTACTATTTCCTGTCCAAATGTGTGGGTACCTTTTTCGTCATTCACCCTGAATTCATCGTTATTGATAAATTTTACTTTAAAAGAAAAAGACTTTCCGGAATCATTGAGATGCAGGTGTCTTACCAGGAAGGGGCCCTGGTTATAGATATTTACCGTTTTGATCTTGCCTTTTACATAATAACTGTATTGAAGGTGCAGCGCTTTTACCACCCTTTCCATTAGTGGCCGTGACCGCAAGATCTCCATTTCATTCTGCAGGTTTTGGCTCCGGCTGTTTCCAAATATCTCTTCAAATTTATCCGGCCTGCCGTTGCCCTGGTCGCTTTTGATCAGCATTGTTCCTCCTACTCCATAAATAGGAACGGTATATCGCAGGTACAAGAAAGCGGCTAACAAAGCAAAGGCAACTGATAATACGAAAACAGGTAAAAACCTGACGTATTTATAAAAAAGATCTCTGAAACTCAGGTTCCAGAGTTCACTTTTATCTCTGTTGTTATTTTGAATCGGGTCTTGCATTAAAAGGTTTAATAAGAAATAATTCTAAACAAATTATTTGATGAATATATTCCCTAATGTGGCTGCCACGGTAACCAGTGTGAGTGCAAAGGATATCTTTTGTGTGATCCTTGCCTGGTCGGCTTCTTTCATTTTTTCCTTTGTCGGTTGCACCAATACCACATCGTTTTGCAATAAAGTATAATAAGGAGATTCGAAAATGTCTTTGGAGGTAAGGTCAATTTCACCCGTTTCTCTTTTGCCATCAATTTCCCGCAGCACTCTTACGGTATTCTTTTTACCATAGTCAGTAATCCCACCAGCCAGCCCAATCGCTTCCAGTATTGTAATCCTTTCCCCGGGCACAGGTATCACTCCTTCTTTTCCTACTTGTCCTAATATGGTTACTTTGAAATTCATAAAGCGTATCTGAACTGTTGGCTCGGCCAGTAACTCCACCGGAATGGTCAGGCGTTTTTTTATTTCAGCAGCCAGTTCTTGCTTGGTAAGCCCTTCTGCATGAATGACCCCTAGGCGATGATGCTCGATGTTTCCTGAATTATCCACGAGGTAGCCCGGAGGGGCTGTGTTTACTATTGGTTGATTGAAAATAACGTCAGATACGTCAGGTTTGGTGCTGAGGCTGTATATCTGAATAGATAAGAGGTCTTGTTTCTGGATCTTAAGTTCCTGAATTTTTACCTCTCCCTTACCAGTGGTATCATTTACTTTCTCCAGGTAATAAGGGAGTTGTTGCTGAGGTTTGCAGGAAAAAAAATAAAGGGGAAATACAAGCAATAATATCCGTAAAAATTTCATTGATACAGCTTTTATAATTAAAGCGATGATAGCTCTCAGGAGCCTTCAGGCATCACTGGACTATTGTTCGCCACCCGGATGCGCCGAAGTTAGTTTACTTCTCTCAATATGGGCTATTAAAATGTACCCCATACTCTCAATAGCCACCTTTGCCATTTTATGCCTTATATCCAACACTTTGCCTTCCTTGTCCATCAGGCTGCCATTTGTTATTCTTACCCGCTGGTTCACTTTTACCTGCATAGGCCTGGCTTCCACATTTTCATATTCATTCAAAAACCTTTTAATGGCAGTGATCTCTTTTTCCTTTATTACTGCCGGCTTGCCATTCCAGTAAACAAAATTAATAGCGCCGCTTGTCATCCTTACAGCAGTGCGGTCCTCATCATTTACTTTTACAAACACATAGGATTTAAAAAGAGGCTCCTCCACTACTTTAACCCGGTCACTCCATTTTCTGCGCACCTTGTTTAGCGGACAATAGCTCTCCAGTCCTTTTTCTATAAGAAGCTGGTTTACCTTTTTTTCCCATCTTGGCCGTGTGTAAACGGCTAACCATTTCCTGCTCAATTTTGTGGTTTTTACATGGCTTCGCCAGGTCAATCACATTAAAAAATAATACATGATTGATTTTCAGCTAATTACTGAAGGCGGTACTAACAAATGTGTTTATTTACCGATTTTGCTTGCAAATATAGGTGAAGATGTGAGTGGATGGAGAATAAAATGCACAGATTTTGAAGGATTTACCCCCACAAGTTGATAACTTTTACTACCTGTAACTGGATTGTAT
>JBEBIF010000288.1:0-4717 GCA_040080515.1 Chitinophagaceae bacterium
ATATGTTGCTGCCCCTCCCGGGAGGGGATGAAGACCCCGGGGGGTGATGCCCAAAGAACGGGACGTACAAGAGTGCGACGCAAGGGACGATGCCATGAAAAGCAAAAGCTGGGAACATAAAAACCCGCTTCTTTAAAGCAGCAGGCATGGAAAAGTAAATGTATGATCTAAATCTTCCCTTTAGGGGGGCAGGGGGTCAATACTCAAACTTCCTTAATCCCGGTGCCTTGAACCAGGTAATGATCACCACGATCAGCGTCATACAGCCACCGAAGATGACGGAAGGTACGGTGCCTAATGCCCGGGCCATGAAACCGCTTTCAAACTGGCCCAGTTCGTTGGAAGAATTGATGAACATGGAATTCACAGATGATACCCGGCCCCGTTTATCATCGGGAGTGGTTAGTTGTAAGATGGTACCCCTGATGATGACACTGATGCCATCGAGCATACCGGCAATCAATAAGGCAATGAAAGACATCCAGTACCACTTAGACACTCCAAAAAGAATGATGCAAAGTCCGAAACCGGCAATGGCATACATCAATTTGTAACCTTGCTTTTTCTTCATTGGTCTTATGGTCAGGGCTACGATCATGATAACGGAGCCGATATCCATTGAAGCATTGAGCCAGCCAAAACCAATAGGGCCGACAGCTAAAATTTTATCGGCAAATTCCGGGATCAGCGCAACAGCTCCGCCGAATAACACAGCAAAAAGATCCAGTGAAATGGCACCCAGCATTATTTTATTATTGACCACAAACCGTAATCCTTCTTTTACACTGGCCCAGGCTTTTACATCTTTATTCGTATTGATCACCGGTTTCTTTTTGATGAAAGAGACCATGATCGCTGCTATGAATACATAACCGAGTATGATATAAAAAGTGGCATGTACACCAAACCACGCAATGAAGAACCCGGCGGAGGCATGGCCGGTAATAGAAGCCGCCAGCCAGACCGAGGAGCTGATATTGGAAGCAAAATGTAAAATTTCCCTTGGCACTAATTGAGAAATGATGGCATTGGTGGTTGGCCCTGCAAAGGCACGAACCGCCCCTGTACAAAAAATAACGCCATAGAAAAATAATTCTGGTGAACTGGTGTGCACATTACTTTCAAACCACGGAGATGTGATAATGACCATCGCCACTACGCAAATGGAATAGGTAAGAATACCTTTCAGCAACAATGTTCGCTTATCCGACTTGTCTATTACATGTCCGGCATATAAGGCCAGTAAGAAAACAGGAATAAATTCTGACAAGCCCGCCAACCCTATGGAAAAAGAGCTTTGCGTAAGCTTAAATAATTTGTAAGCCGCCACTGTGCCCAGCATCCGCAGCGCCATAATGAGAAAAAAGCGGGCAATGATAAAGAAACGGAATTCCTGGTGTTGTAATGGAGACAGGCTTTGTGCTTGCAGTATCGGCGACATTAAGGCAAAGATAGCACCACGGATGACACAGATTAAATGGATTTGTATTGATGTCGGTCCTGTATCATACAGGTCGGTACCGGATTTAGAGGAATAATTTGAAAAGCAGGGGCTGTGCGTTGGTGGCCTCTCCCTTTAGGGGAGGTCGGGAGGGGCCCTTCTTACGTTAGCGTCAGATAATGCTGCCCGTCATCATATTCTTTATCCAGCGCATCAAATAATATTTGCAGGTGTTCTTCATTACCCAGGAAATCAGCATTGGTGGCGTCCACAAATAATGTTTTTACATTATGTTGTTTGATATAGTGAGTATAGGTTTCCTGTATGTTGAACAAATAATCATCGGGGATATTTTGTTCGTAAGAACGGTTGCGTTTTTTAATATTCGCCTGTAGCTTGATAACGGGGGCATGAAGGTAGATGAGCAGGTCGGGCTGTACCAATTGCTGATTGATAATTTCAAATAACCGCTGGTACAGCCGGAACTCATCCTCCGGCAAAGTGACCTTGGCAAATAAGAGGCATTTAGTAAACAGGTAATCGGAAATGGTGAGGCTCTGAAACATATCCTTTTGCTGCAGCAGTTCTTTTTGCTGCTTGAACCGTTCAGCCATAAAGAATAATTCCAGCGGGAAAGCATATTGCCCCGGGTTTTCATAAAATTTAGGCAGAAAAGGATTGTCGGCAAATTCTTCTAATATCAGGCGGGCATTATAATGCTTACTGAGCAAATGGGCCAATGTGGTTTTGCCGGCGCCGATATTTCCTTCTATGGTGATGAAATTATATTTCATTTAGTCAATGGCCAACGTTACTTAGAAGTTGCAAAATAGGTTAAATGGCAAACCGTTAAAGTAGTGGCAACAGATTGTGGAAAAAAATCAGGAATATTTTTTTACCGGCAGTTCATCCGGGCATTCAACCAGTAGTTGTGTGATAGATTTTTTAAAGACCGGGTGGATCTCATCGGGAGCTATTTCAGCCAACGGAATGAGTACAAAGCGGCGGTTCTGCATTTCAGGATGTGGAACTTTCAAAAATGGATAATTATGTTTTTCATTATTGAAGAGGAGTATGTCGATATCAATGATGCGGGGCCCGTATTTTTCTTCCCGGGTACGGCCCATTTGTTTTTCTGCTTTCAGTATCCGGCGGATAAGTTGCTTTGCATTTAAGTCCGTTTCTATCTTAAGTGCCTGGTTGAGAAAAGCAGGTTGTTCAGTATTACCCCATGCAGCTGTTTCGTATAGCGCAGAAGCGGCTATTATAGTGCCGCATGATTCACCGATCAGTTCGGTTGCTTTCGCAAGATTTTCTTCCCTGTTGCCCAGGTTGCCACCGGTAAGTAAGTAAGCGTTGTTCATGTTCTGTAAAAATGATGCTAGTCCGTCAAATATCTTGAATTTTAAGAGCAAACGGAGTTTTTAAATAAGCTGGGGCTGTGGGTTGATGGCCTCCTCTTTTGGAGGAGGTCGGGAGGAGGCTTACATTTGCCCCACATGAAACCTAACCCGCAGCCGTATAGTCAGTCAAGGGCTTTATGGGCTATCACCAAGGCCAGTTTTAAAGCCATCTTTGGAAACCCGAGTGCTATCATATTCAGCATTTTGTTCCCTATCATATTTGTGTTGATATTCGGTTCCTTTGGAAATGGGGGTGCGCCAAGTTATCGTATTGCTTTGGCACCTGGCAGTGACACGAACAATGTTTTCTTTAATGCGCTTAAAAATCATCCGCAAGTCCGCATCAGTAATTATGCTGATACTACGCTGAGAAATAAAGACCTTATTAAAGCCAAATTGGTTGGTATCATTTCGATCAAAGAAGTTGCAGATAGTTCGGGCCTTTCATCCCGGTTCAGCATCGGACTGCAATCAACAACGGCCAGCAGTAATACAATTGGGGGGCTGATGCAAGTATTAGAATACCTGAAACTAAAGTATGAATTGGGGATTTCGGGAAGCAAAGGTGAGAGTATACTGATTGCGAAACCAGAGATCAGGGAAGTAAGAAAATACCGCCAGATAGATTTCATCCTGCCCGGTCAGTTGGGCTTTTCTATTTTGTTTTCCACCTTATTTGGAGTGGCTTTTACTTTTTTTGGCCTGCGGGAGCAACTGGTGCTGAAACGTTTTTATGCTTCGCCGGTTAAAAAGATCAACATTCTGCTGGGTATTGGCATGAGCCGGCTATTCTTTCAACTGCTGAGTGTGATCGTATTGATCCTGTTCGGTCATTTTGCATTAAACTTCACCCTGCAACATGGAGTAATCACTTTTGCTGAGATATTATTAATGACCATACTAATGCTCTTTCTGCTGATGGGAGTGGGATTGATCTTCAGCAGTATTGTAAAAAGCGATACGTCCATTCCATTGTTGATAAACTTGTTTGGCTTTCCGCAGATGATGTTGTCCGGAACCTTCTTCCCGATAGAAGTGTTTCCTAAATGGCTGCAGGAAATATGCCGGGTGCTGCCGCTTACCCAGTTCAATGATGCTATCCGGAAAATCTCATTTGAAGGATTAAGTATTTTTGACTGCTGGAAAGAAATCGGGATTCTGGGTATCTGGATGGCAATCACTTATGCTATAGCAGTACGGGTGCTGAAGTGGGAGTAGATAGTAGATAGTCGATAGTCGATAGTCCATAGTCGATAGTCCATAGTCGATAGTTGGTAGTCGATAGTTTGAGGTGTGTTTTCAATATGATTTACAAATTGAAGGAGCGATACGTATGCAGGTAATTAAATTGGGATTGATAAGTTTGGTGGTGTTTGCACTGATGATAACAGGCATTTCATTGTTCTTCCCTTCTCATGTCCGGATATCAAAAGCAATAGATATAAATGGCAACAGGGATTCTGTCTGGTCGCAGATCAACGATCCTGCTAACTGGCGCAACTGGTACCCGGGTGCAGATTCATTATCCCCATTTATCAGAGATGGAAAGATCAAAGGTATTGGTACCGATAGCCTGCAGGCGCTGATGATAACAACTGTTACTGACACTACAGTATTGGCAGCCAATGTTGGCCCGCTTTCCAAAAAAGGTGAGACAGGATGGAATATTTACAAGTCAAGTACCCCCAATACCCATACGATCCAAATGTATATGGACTTTTACCTCCGCTGGTATCCCTGGGAAAAATTTTCCAGCCTGCTGCTCGAAAAAAGATACGGTCCTGTTATGGAGCAAGGGCTTACCAACCTGAAGAAACTTATTGAAAAATGACGCACAATTAATTAATAAAACCTTTGTCAGGTTGTTTGTAAC
>JBEBIF010000026.1:0-19725 GCA_040080515.1 Chitinophagaceae bacterium
GGCTCATCAGCGTACAGGATAAGGCAGCCAGGAACCCGCAATAGAACGAGAGCCAAAAATTCAGCCGCAGCGTGGAAAGGATGATAAAAAAGAAATAGATATTCAGCACCGGCGATCTCAGCACCATCAGCGCCGGGTATTGTATGGCCACCACCGACATAATAAGTGAAGGCAAACAGATCTCGAGTGTGGTATTAAGGTATTGCATCACCACCGGGAGACCAGTACTTTTCTTCCGCAACCGCTTATTGATATAAAAAAGGGAAAACAATTCAAACAGGATCAGTGAAAAAGGAAACAACCAGGCAGTGGAAAACGACTGGATACGTCCCGCTTCTTCATCCATCTGAAAGAAGAACACATCAATGGCGCGGTAACCAATGGCAAATAAAAAGATGGAGATAAGAATAAGGATCCGTTTCTTTTCACTGCTTAACAACTTTCGTTCAAGCTGTTGCTGCATCTGGATGTTCATGATTTATATTTTTTTGAACCGGGTGTGATAAAAAGATGATCGAACAACTCACTGTTCTCTACTGGCCTTACCTCGCCGGGCACCGGTTTCAATTTCCCGGGCAGGTAATGAAGAATAATGTTTGCTATAAAGGGCAGTGCTGTACCGATGAAGAACCAGGGCCAGAATTTCCGCCCGCACCTCTTTGCCTTCTGCCCGCTTACAAAGGAAGTGGCAAGCGGTACGATCATTAATGCTACACTTATAGCCATATATTTTTTTTTAAATCATTTCTGTTTATAAAAGGTAAAACATAGGGTACGGTATATTTCACCAAAAACAACTGCTTATACTGAAGCCGGGAGGAATTCTTCCTCCACCACCACTTCTGGCTTTTTGCGTGTGAACTTGTCTTTGACCTTATCAATGATGGTGTATATGACGGGCACCACTACCAGTGTCAGCAGCATGGAACTGGTCAATCCACCGATCAATGCCCAGGCCATTCCGTTTTTCCACTCAGCGCCTGCGCCACTTGCCAGGGCCAGCGGCAGCATACCTATCACCATCGCAATGGTGGTCATCAGGATAGGACGAAGCCTGGTGCGACCTGACTCTAGTAATGCATCTCTTGTCTTATATCCTTTTTCTTTCAGGTGGTTGGTATAGTCCACCAGCAATATGGCGTTCTTGGCCACCAACCCGATCAGCATGATGATGCCAAGGATAGAAAAGATATTAAGTGATTGCATATTCAATGCTAATGCCAGCAATGCACCCACCATCGCTACTGGAATGGAGAACAATACGACGAAAGGATAGATATAAGAATTGTACAACGCCACCATGATGAGGTACACAAATATGATGGAAGCGATCAATGCCATACCCATGCTGCCAAATGCTTCTGCCTGTTGCTTCATATTACCTTCATAAGAAATGGACATGCCATCGGGCAACGGGTCCTGTTCTACCAGGGCCTGTATCTCTTTACCAACTGTTCCCTGCGGGCGACCCACTACTTCGCAAGAGATGGTCACGGAACTGATCCTGTCTTTGCGTTCCAGTTTGGCAGGGCCTATGGTTCTTTCTATTTCTGCAAACTGGTCGAGCCTGATGGTTTGTCCGGCTGCATTCAGAAAGGACAATTGCTGCAGTTCATCCGGCGACTGCCTGTTGAATGCGTCCATCTTTACAGTAATGTCATAATCGTATTGTCCCTGCGTCAGCTTGGTATCACTGTTGCCGCTAAAGGCGAGGTTGATCACACTTCCCACCTGGTCCATACGAAGTCCAAGCGCCATCATCTTTTCCTTATCGATCTTTACGCTTACTTCGGGTTTATTATTTTCGATGGATACCTTCTGCCCGGAAGTGCCAGGTACGGTCTTCATTTTTGCCAGGATGGTATCTGCAAAACTCAGGAGATGGTCCACGTTGTTTCCATTCAATACCAATTGTATCGGCGCTTCGCTGGTGCTGCCCATAATGTCCACCTGGTTTATTTCCACTTTGGCACCTTCAATTCTTTCCTTCAGTTCTTTTTTTATCTGTTGCGAAAACTTTTCGGTACTGAAGGGGCGTTTGCTTTTATCCACCAGCTTTACACTGATCTCTGCAATATGTTTTTCACCCTGTGCAGCAAACTGGTTATCGCTTTTACCCATAGAGGAGAATACGTTCACCACTTCAGGTTTGGATAAGATGTATTGCTCGGCTTCTTGTGTTTTTAAATTGGTTTGTTGTATGGTGGCATCTTTGGGCAGTTCCAGTTTTACCACCAGTTCTCCACGATCGCCCATATTTACAAATTCATTACCGATAAAACCACCGCCTACGAGTGAGAATGATCCGATCAGTAATCCAAATGTGGTGATCAATACCCAGCGTTTATGAGATAAGCTCCACTTTAATAAGGAAGTATAGCTTTCCGTAAGCTTGTTGATCTTTTTTTCCACCCACAGGATGATACGGCCTCCGATCTTTTTCTTACTGGGATGCGTGAGTTTGCCAAAACGGGAGACCAGTAACGGTGTGAGTGTAAAACATACAAAGAGACTCATCAGTGTGGACACCACCACCACCAGTGAGAACTGGCGCAGGATATCTGCTATCATTCCATCCACCATGGCGATAGGAAGGAACACCACTACGTCCACCAATGTAATGGACATAGCGGTAAACCCGATCTCTTCTCGTCCTTCCAATGCGGCCTTTCGTTTGTCTTTTCCCATTTCCATGTGGCGCTGGATATTTTCCAATACCACGATACTATCATCCACCAGGATACCAATGACCAGGGAGAGTGCCAGCAAAGTCATCAGGTTGAATGTAAATCCAAATGCATAGATGGCGATATAAGTAGTGACCAATGATGCGGGGATAGCAACCATTACAATGATGGCGTTGCGCATGCTGTGCAAGAACACCAGCATCACCAGTGCCACGAGCAGGATGGCCAGTATAAGATCATGATTCACCGCCTCAGCCGCTTTCAATGTAAACTCGGATGAATCCTGTGCTATGGCAAACGTCAATCCTTCTTTGACATATTCTTTTTCCAATTTTTTAATTTCTTCCTGTACCTGCTCACTTACCTGAACAGCGTTGGCATCTGTTTGTTTATACATCAGCAGGCCGATGGCCGTAGTGGCATTGTACCGGCTGATGGTCTCCGTTTCTTTGATACCATCAATAACAGTGGCCACGTCTTTCAGGTAAATGGCCCGGCCATCACGGTTGGTGATCACCACATCACCGATATCTTTGGTGTCTTTGAATTTTCCGGCCAGGCGGATCGTTGTTTCAGTCGTTTCATTTTTTACAGAGCCGGCAGGAAAATCGAGGTTAGAACTTTCAATAGCCATCAGCACCTGTTGTGCATCCAGCCCGAATGCTTCGATCTTTTTCCGGTCAATATTCACCCGTATCTGTCTTTCTTCGCCACCCATGATGCCCACGTTGGCCACACCACTCAGTTTTGAAAGTATGGGGACGATACGTTGTTTTACAATTTCATATAATTCCCGGCTTTCTGATTTTGCAGTTACCGACATTTTCATGATCGGCGCTTCATCTACTGAAAATTTAGAGATCACCGGGTCTTTGGCATCTTCCGGCAAGTCTGCTGTGATGGCATTTATTTTTCGCTGGGCATCTTCCATGGATTGGTTGATGTCTGCACTGGCTTTGAACTCCACGATCACTTTTGAAGTTCCTTCAAATGATTGTGATCGTATATTATCCAGCTTTTCCAATGAAGAGACAGCGTCTTCCACTTTTTTGGTGACCGAATTCTCCACTTCGGATGGCGCTGCACCGGGATAGGAGGTACTTATCGTTATCACCTGTTTCGACATTTTAGGAAGCAGCTCATACCCGATGGAGAAATAGCTGACTATTCCCAGCAGTCCCAGCACCGTGAATATCACCACGATGAGGGTCGGTCTTTTTATTGAGGTTGATGTAAGAGACATAAAATGTTTTTATTGATTGATTGAAATAGCAGTACCATTCTCCAGGTTCAGCTGTCCGGATATCACTACCTGCTCACCGGCCTTTAATCCTTCGAGCACCTGCACCTTAGTTGCTGTAACAATGCCTGTTTTAATACTTCTTTGTTCCACCCGGTTTCCTTTCACCACAAAAACCTTTGCGTCTTTGGAGCTTGCCACCAATGCACTTACCGGTATGGATAAACCGGTTTCCACAGCATCCATGGTAAAGGATACGTCAGCGAGCATACCAGCTTTTAATTTTTCCTTACCGGTGTTGCTGAAACTAACTTCTGCCAGGAATTTTCCGGACGCATCTGCTTTATCGCTTACCATGCTGATCTTTCCGGCCTTTGGTTCGGTAAGCACCACACTGCTGATAGTTACCGGCTGGCCTGTTTCTACTTTGAACGCTTCCTGCTCTGACAGGAACACATTTATTTTTAAAGAAGAGTTATCGATCAACTGGCCGAGTACAGTGCCATAGGTTACAAACGAACCTAATTCCACTGCCACGTTCTCCACTTTACCGCTGAAGGGGGCCCTTATCTGCATGTGAGACATTTGTTCGAGCACTCCTTTCTTCTCTGCAAGCAAAGAACTGATCTGCAATTGCACACTTTCTGCCTGCATAGGAGTGGCGCCGCCCAGTTCCACCAGTTTGGTGTAGCGGGCCAGGTCCAGTTTTGCTTTGGCGATAGAAGCTTCAACGCTGTTAAGCTGTACACTGTAAACGGACGCATCTAATGAGGCAATTACCTGGCCTGCACTGATCATGTCTCCGTTATCTATATATAATCCAATGAGTTTTCCCTGTACCTCAGAAGCGATCTTCACTTCTTTTGAGGGAGTGGTGGTACCATTGATAGTAAAAGCCGTATTGAAGGAATCTTCCTGCACCTGGTGCACTTTTACGGGTATCACGGGGTTTTCTTTAACGGGCTTTGCGGCTTTGTCAATTTTTGCTTTGTTGTTGGCCAATACCACACTTAAGCCTGTTACGATCAGTAAAGCAATAGTGACCGGGATGATTTTCTTTTTCATTGTTGCTGGTTTTGTTTTTTTGTTTGTATTTTATTTGTTTTTAAATTGGTTTATACCCGGAATGGTTTCCAGTTGCTTTGATTGGCTGATTCCAGGACGATCTTGTTCTCTGCGTTTTGTAAGGTGATATAATAGCTGGTGCCTTCTTCGTTTACCACTTTAAACAGGTCGGCGATCCAGTAGTCTGCATACTTTTTTTTGAGGCTGTCTTTCAGTTTTTGAGGCAGCTCGGTAGAAACGATGTAGCGGGTTATTCCCATGCATTCCCCTTCTGTAGTGTAAAAGGCAAAAAGGATCTCGTCATTGTAGCTAAAGGTTACTTTGTAGTAATTGTTCTCAGCTTCCCAGGCAACATCCTGTGCGGTGGCGAACTGGTTATTAAAAGCGTCGAGAACTTCGGGTCTTACATTTTCATTGCCGGCAAATGCACCTGTTGTTAAGGTGATGATCAATGCCAGTGTTGCAAATAGTTTTTTCATGTTGTTTTAGTTTTAATGATTATTGTTTTATTATGGGATCAGGAAAGACAAATACTGATTGTCTTTTTGATCGTTTTTAAATAAATGCTTTCGGAAAGGATCTTTTGAGTGCTTACCGGGATCAGCACCATGCTGATGGCATTAATGATGGCCACTGAAGCAGTGATGGTTATTGTTTTTTTCTCCTTTTCCATTTCAGTTTTGTTTTAGCGGGTGATAAATGTTATTTGGTTGTTGATTGAGGGAAACCGGTCATTATCTTAGCCACAGTAGCGTTGATGACAGCTTCCGGATCTTTGGGTCTTTTATAGATCTCTGCACTTGCTGTTCCCTGCCATACCACTCTTTTTGTTTTGGCATCCACCACATCGATGATCAATGTGCCATCTTTATATTCATAGCTGCTTACAGTGGTGTATCCTGCTACCCTGCCAGCGGGGACCCAGTACCCATAAGGTCTGTACACACCGCCATAACCATAATAATTGGTGGTGGCAGAAACGGATACTTTGTCTTTTAATACGGTTACAGCGTTTACCATCAGGTCGGGATTGGTTTTATTCTCCGTGAATCCTTTGCTGAGCATTTGATTTTTGACAGACAATGCGATGCGGTCCGCATCTATCGGGTTTACACTGCCTGTAGTTTTCAGGTTGTAGAGGCTGAAGCTTTTGTAAGAAGCGAAATCGGCAGACCGGTCATAGTCAGCACTGATCTGCACACCTGGTGCACAGGAAACAAAGAATGCTGTGGTGAGGACCAGGAAGAGACTTTTGATAATTACTTTTTTCATAAATGATTTTTTTTTGTGTTTGTTTAAGTTTGTTTGTGCCTTTCGGCGGTTTTTTATTTATAATGCTTTTAAATAATCAGTTAATAATGTTCCTTTTGCTTTGTGTACATCCAGCCAGCCGGTTTGCACATTGATCAGCGACTGCATATATAATGTTCTGGCCTGGCTGAGTTCTGTTTCTGCATCCAGCAGTTCTACCAGGGTGGTCACTCCTTCTGTATATAATGCTTTGCGGGAAGCAAACACTCTTTCTGCCAGCGCCAGGTTCTTTTGGTTCACCTGGTATTGTTTCCTGTTATTATTCAGGGTGCCGGAGGCGCTGAAGAATTCCATTTCTGCTTTTTCCTGCTGGTACTTGTTTTGAAGCTTTAATTGTTCCAGCTGGATCTGCGCTGTATTCAGGCGGCTTTTTCTGCGTTTGCCATCCAGGATGGGAATACTCATGGAAATACCGACGGTGGAAGAGTTGAACCAGTAATCGGTGTTGAATATGTTTTCCGCATCGTTGAACTGGGCCTGGTAGCTGTACCTGAAGTAGGAAGAGATCACCGGTAATTTTTCTGCCCGTATCTTTTTGATCTCTTCTTCTTTTGATTCGATCATTTGATACGATAAACGGATATCTGTTCTCTGCAGTAAATGCTTACCACCTTCAACAGCATGTATATCTTCGGAGATGCGGTCTTCAATAACAGTTTCAGCGGAAGCCGGCAGACCGAGTAAATAATTAAAATAAGCAAGTTGATCATTGTATTGAGTTTGAAGTTGATCTAATGAGGATTGTTTATTAGCAACACTGATCTCCAGTGATTCGTAATCAATTCTTTTCAGTACACCATATTCATACTGTGCCTTTGCAATTTTGAGCACACCTGCCAGGTTCTGGTAGTCGAAGTACGTGCTGCGGATCATCTCTGCATTGTTTTGCAACGTGTAGAAGGTGCCGGCCACCTGGTATATCAGCTCTTCTTTGGACAGGTTGTACTTTGTTTTTGCAATAGTGGTTTGCAGGCCTGCTGCTTTGATCTGCAACCGCAGGTCTTTCCGGTAAAGGGTTTGTGTTACTTCTATCCCGGATTTGAAACCATAACTGCTGCCGAATGTAACCGGTACATAATCTTTATCAGGTTGCCCTACAAATTTTCCCGGAAGCATTTGTGAAGGAATGGCGGGATTGAACTCAATGTTGTTGGAATAGCTGGCTTGCGGTTTATATAACCCTGCCAGTTCCCGGTTCTTGCTTTCCGTAATGGAAATTTCAAGACTGTCTGATCTTAAAGAACGGTTGTTAGCCAATGCCAGGTCAATGGCTGCTTTAATGGTGAGTTTTTGAGATTGTGCCTTCGTACTTGCAACGATGGTAACCTGGGAAAGAAGGGTGATCAGTAAATAAGATGCGATCTTTCTCATAATGTTGAAATTTTGTTTTTGTTTACGTTTTTAATTCGGGTGTAAAAATATTTTCATAAGGGATGGTTAAAAAAGACCGTTGAGTAGTTGAACGTTTTTTTGAGTGGATGGCAAGCTGATGATCTGCAGCAATAAAAAAAGCCTTTCCGATTATGAAAGGCTGTACATGAGGAGTTGTAAAGGCGGGATACTGAGAAGAAGGATTATTCAATGCTGGTGTAAAAATATATTGGCGATGAAGCGAAATAAAGAGCTGTTGAGTGGATGGTTGTTTTTTTGAGTGGATGACACAAGTGCAACAAAAAAGCCTTCCGGTTACCGGAAGGCTTTAGAAATTTAAAATAAGTTCTCAAAATTTTTCAAACAGCTCCATGAATTCCTGGCGCCTGCTTCTGGAAATACTAACAGTTGTTCCATCCTCCATAATTACATAGCCGCCATCACCGCGGACGAATTTGGAGATATGATTGAGGTTGACAAGAAAGGAATTATGGATGCGGAAAAAATCGGGACCCGCCAGTGCTTCGTCAATATCTTTCAGCACTTTTGATACCATTATTTTCTTACCACCTGCCAGCACCACGTTAGTGTAATTGCTTTCGGCCTGGCAGTACAGAATATCCTGTGTGGGAACAAAGATCATTCCGTCGCCTGTAGTAAGCGCAATGCGCTGAGCAGTGGGCTTTACGGTTTGCCTGATATTTTGAAACAGGAGTTCGATCTGCTCTTTTGATGGTGCTGTTTTCTTTTCTTCTATCCGGCGAATGGTTTCTTTCAGGTCTTCAGGGTCAACAGGTTTTAAAAGATAGTTTAAAGCACTGTATTTAAATGCCCGGATGGCAAACTGGTCGTAAGCGGTGCAGAATACCACATCAAAAGAGAGTTTGTCAAACTGTTCCAGCATATCAAAGCCGTTCATATGCGGCATTTCAATATCCAGGAACACAAGATCAGGTTTGTATTTGTTGATCGCCTCAATACCTTTGGCGGCAGCATTGCACATGGCTTCAATCTTTACCTGGGGGCAATAGGTTTTCAGCAACCATTCCATCATTTCGAGGCTGTTGCTTTCATCGTCGATCAGTACACAACGTATCATAAAATCTGATTTTAATTATACAGGAATTTTTAGAATCACTTTTGTTCCGGCCCCTTCGCCATTACCTTTTTCCATATCAATGATCTCAATACTGGCATGCAGTTCCGCATGTTTATTCAGCAGGCTCAGCCTGTTCTCCGTCAGTTGCATACCGAGTGATTTCCGGGAAGTGGCTGTTTTGCTTTTTAATTCTTTGGCTTTCTCCCTGCCAATGCCATTATCTTCAATAACACACTGCAGTATAAATTCATTGGTCATGCTTAAACGGACGCTCAGGTGTCCGTCACTTTCTTTATGGAGCAGTCCATGCCAGATCGCATTTTCCACATAGGGCTGAATGATCAGCGGAGGTACTTCCACCGTATCAGTACTAAGATCGCCTTCCACTTTTATCTCGTAAGTGAATTTTTTGTCAAACCTCAGGGCCTCCATTTCGATATAGAGCTTCAGGGCTTCCAGTTCATTAGTAAGGATCACATTCTTGGAATTGGAATTATCAAGGATCAGGCGGATGAGTTTTGCAAACTTGGTAAGGTAAAGGGAGGCGGTTGTCTGATCGCTTTTTACAATATACCGGTTGATCGAGTTCAGGCAGTTGAAAATAAAATGAGGATTCATCTGCGCCCGCAGCGCCTGCATTTCCACTTCTGTCATTTTTCTTTGTGTGGTCATAAGGATTGTTTCTTCTTCTTTTTTTTCTTTTTCGGCCCGTGCCCGCACTATTTTATTTGCACACAAGGACGCAATTGTTGTGAGTATGGACAAATGCTTTTGAGTAAAGAACATTTTTTTTGAGTGGTTGCACTCCAGCACGCCCAGCACTTTGTCATTATATAAAATGGGGACCGAGATGGCCGATTGTTTTTTAGTGCCGCCATTGACAGTGAGGCCCGCCATTTTTGAGCTATTGGCGATCTCGGCCTTTCCACTAAAGGCCACCCTGCCTGCGAGACCATTGCCGGGTGTTATTTCAAAAGATCTATTAATATCGGACAGCCGGGGGCTTACAGGGCCATGCGCTGCTTTATTGATAAGCCTGTTATTTTCTTCATCCACTGTGTAAATAGAACAGTTTTCAAAATGCAGGCGGCCTACACAATTTTTGGCCACATCCCAGAGGATATTCTCTTCCGTTTGCTGTTCCGACATGCTGGAGGTGAAATAATGAATGGCCTGCTCGGTCTCCAGTTGTTCTCTTTGTTTTTTTAATTTTTGGGCCCTGTTACGAATAAATCCCAAAGCGCCACCTGCAAATAATAATATACCTGCAGTAATGAACCACCATCTTTGCCAGAGCGGAGGGATCACTGTAACTAAAACGGTGTTTTTTGCAACTGTCCAGTTGATACCATCCGGGCTTGCCATTACTTTAAATGTATAACTGCCTGCAGGTACCAGGGAATATCTTGCTTCACGTATGTCGGTTCCTTCCTGCCAGGTCTTATCATATCCCTCCAGCATAAACCGGTAATGAATATCCTTAGAGCCCTGGAGGCTGATTGCAGTAAAACGGAAAATGACGTTATTCTTTTCGTAGCGGAGACGGATCCGGTCGTTATCAGTTATGTACACACTGGTATCGGGCAGATCGGCCCTGACAATATTTATTTTTAATGCAGTAGAATGGTCCACTAACTGTTCAGGAAAAAAATAATTAATTCCCTTACGGCTTCCCCAAAATAATTCACCTGTACTGGCTTTTACATTGCTGCCTGACCTGAACCCTTCGACAGATAATCCTGAATGCTGACCAAAGATCTTCAGACTTTTTTTTACAGGATCGAACAGTACAAGGCACTTGATATTAGATATCCAGATTTTGCCATTATTATCTTCGAGTATCCCATCGCAACGGTCATATAACAATCCATTGTTGCGGTTATAAGAGGTTATTTTTCCTTCCGGAGAGATGATCGAAAAACCTTGAGTGCCACCAGCATATATATTCTGTAACCTGTCTTCACAAAGAGCAAAACATTGACCTGAGGCCATCCCCATCTCTTTTGTAAATTGTAAAAGCTGATCGGTTGATTTATCATAGCAATAAACCCCATGTAAACTGGAGGCCATCCACATTCTTCCTTTTCGGTCTTCGAGAAAAGCATTGATCCTTTTGCCGGTCAGTTGTTGTAAAGCGGGATATTTTTTATAAGTATTGGCGGTAAGCGTAGCAGGATCTATAGTATAGACACCTGCTATAGTAGCCACCCAGATCATACCATCTGAAGCAGTGAACAGGTCGAGAATAACATTGCTTTTAAAAGCGGGACCTAAAGTAGTATCAACAACTACGGGTTTAAATTGTCCATTGCTTTCTGATAAAACCGATACGCCATTTCCAAGTGTTCCGGCCCAAACCCTTCCTGACCTATCAATACATAAGGACCGCACTTCATGACTTTGCCCGGTCTTTTCTGAATAGTAATAATAAAATTTTACCAGGTTCTTCTTTTTGTCCCATTTTATCACCCGTTCAGCAGCACCGATCCATAAAATACCATTCGGGTCTTCACCGATCTTCGCCATATAGCTGTCATAGAAATTTCCCTGCCTGTCGCTAAAAATACCAGTGTAGCCGGCTGTTTTATTATAAATATTGAAACTGCTGATGCCGGCAGCAGAAGAACCCACAATGACCTCTCCTTCGGGACTGCTGATCACCCGGCGGGTAAGATCGCTTGCGATAGAGTTTGTATAAATTGGATCATGGGTGTAGCGGGCAATAGTACCTGTTTTGCTGATGACAACAAGGCCATCATGTTCGGTAGATACCAGCATATCACCATTGGCAGCCGGCCGTATTTCATTCAACTGGGCATTAAGCTGTTTCTTATTGAACTCACCGGTAAGCTGGTATTGCCGGGTGATCTCTTTGGTTTGAATATTGACGATCTGAACAAGTCCATGCTGAAAAGCAATAGCCAGTTCCTGGTCGCTGTAGCGGCATACGCTGACTACTTTTGAAAAGGGTTGCTGATACATAACAGTGCCTGTGGCATAATCCAGCAGTAACACGAGGCTGTCTGTTGCATAAATGACCTTATCGTCGTGAAATGATTCCGCATCACTAAAGCGGTTATATTTTAAAAGCTCCGGTATCCAGGTTAGCTTTTTCCAGTTTTTTGCAGTGCTGTCAAAAAAGAACTGGCCATGATTAGTGTAGAGAACCGGCCCATATTTTTTGGTATCAAGAATGGTACGGCTGGCAAAACGGGAGATGGAGTCCATCAACGTAACCCTGTGAAATTCTCTTTTTGCATCCACCCAGCTGATACCTTCTGATGTGCCCATCCAGATACGGTTATTCCTGTCGCAGGTAAGATGAATGACATTATTGGAAGCCATTTGCGGATGCTGCTCTTTCAGATAACTGGTCACTTCATAGCCGTCGAAAACATTTAGTCCTTCGCCGGTACCTATCCAGAGAAACCCCTTTTTGTCAACAGCAAGGCTTCTTATAGTATTGTCTGACAATCCTTCTGCGGTGTTGAGATGAAAAAAGGAAAGGCTTTGCGCTTCTGCCTTAAGAAAGGTGAAAAGCGAAAAAACAAATGCGGTAACGGGGAGTTTATAAAATGACCGGGTCAAAACAATGTTTTTCGTAACTATAAAAGTAGATTTTTCCGGTTGTGCCTGCAAGGCTGTTGAGTGGTTGACATGATTATGCCTGTGGTTGGCAGTATTATTTAGTGAATGGTTATTGCCCGGGGGCGATGTAAGCATAAATTACTGACAGACAGGAGAAAAGAGATGGCCAGAGGCCATGGAATATGAATTCGGGACTGGAAGTCTTGAATAGCAAGGGACTGGAATCAAGAATAACAAGGTCAGAAAGTTACCCGGGTTTTATTTTTACCACGCCAGTCTTGTATAGATCAATAGCCTGTTTCAGGATACGTTTAATTTTAGTGACTGGCAGGTCTTTGGCTGGATCAAACAACATGATCTTCATCCGGGAACGTTTTTCCTGGTTCAGGTCTGGGTGAATGATGTGTTTACCTTCCACAATGCCAATATAGGGCTGCAAGTGTTTTCTATGCACCCATAAATAACAAAACATTTTTCCTTTGTAACAAAAGAAGGGCATGCCGTACTTCCAGGCGGCGGTGATGTCTTTATCCTGTGAAAGAATGATCTCCCGGAGGGCCAGCAGGCAGCTTTTTACCGGTTCTTCTTTCTGTAAGTAGAAATTATCAATATTCCGAAGCATAATTATTTCATGCTGGCCGGTACTTCATCCAGCCATACCAGTTTCATTGTTTTGGGAGAAAGATTGAGGATAAAACGATGGTCCCCCGCTTCTGCTATCAACAGAGGCTCATCAATATCAAAGGAGATAACGGCCCAGTAGTATTGCAATTCTTTATAGGTGGCTTTACGCAAAGTAATTTCTTTTCCCTTTACTTCCTGCCGTAACTGGTCCCATATTTTTTTAAAGCCATCTTTGTCCTGCGTCATTTTGGCCGACAGCTTTTCTTTATTAAAGTTGATGGTAACGTTTCCGCCGGGGATAGCTGCCATGGAGGGTATTTCCTGGTATCTCGTCCACAACACAGGCCCAACGAAAAGAATACCTGCATCTAACTCATAGGTTGAGATATCACCCAATTCTTTGGTAATAAGTGCTTTTGCTTTCTCCACCAATTCGGGACTTGCATATTTATATACCACGCCTTTGGGAACATCGACACTGTCAATTTTTTGACCAATGGCGGCCAATTGTAAACAAAGCAATGTGAGGACCAGGAGTTGTTTCATACCAAGAAGTTTTCAGCAACTGTTTATTTATCTGTTGCGGGCCGAAGATAGATAGAACCCGCCGGTCGTCAAAAACGGGTAGCCACACTACTTTACTCTTTTCATATACATATACCAATTCCATTCCCAGGTGATGCCGTTATCATCAGGAAAAGCCTGGCTCCATATCGGTTCATCGGGATTTGTTTTATCCCAGTTAAAAGCAACAAGAATATCTCTGCCGTTAAAAGCATCTTTTGTATAAAACATTCCGGTGTTGTTTTCAAAAGAGCCCACTACTGGCACATCTAATATTCCTTTATTGCTGTCGGCCCAATAAATACTCCACAGCCGGGTGAGGGGATTAAATAAACGCACTGTCATCCCTTCGAATGGCTTTCCGTCGATGATTGTTATAAACCGGTCCATATTACCGATGCCATTCAGTGTTTTAAACATGGTACTGCTGGCGGTAAACTCGGTCCATTCAGTACAGTTGTTTAACCTTGTCTTTAATTTTTTGTTTCGTATCTGCCAGTTACCAACAAAGAAATCAAAGTCGCCGGCAGCAGATGTTTTTGAAGGGATGATCTCCAGGTTGCCGTCCGGGGTTACTTGTAAGTTTGTCATGTTGTGTGGTGTTTTGCCTTTTAATATTGAACCCCAAAAGTAAAAGGGGGTACTGACAACCCTATGGCAGTAGTAATAACTTTTTTTTGGGGGGGAAGAACCGCAAGTCAGGCGATAGCGGGAAAAAAGGATCTATTTATTGGCAGCAATAGCCGCCGCTTCTTCCTTTTTCCACTCCTTATCCATTACAAAAGTGCCAAAGGGTAATATCGATGCAAGTCCGGCCTTCATCAGCCACTTGAAATTCTTTTTGTAATCACCCCGAACCTCGTTGGCCAGTATGGCAAACGCAACAAACAATACGCCGTGCAAACCGCCAATGATGGTAACCGCCATAGGGATATTGGCAAAATATTTTAATGGCATGGCGATAAATAATAAAACCAAAAAGGAAACACCTTCTGCAAAGGCTATTTTTCTAAACAAGGCGAATGTTCTTTTCATAATAATTTCTTAGTAGTCAATTTTAGTAGTTGATTGTCGGAGTCTAAAAGCCCCCTTTAGGGGGTTGGGGGCTAATAATCAATCACCTGCTCTTCTATCATCTCCGGTATCTCTCTCCATTCATACTGCTGGTTGCGCAGTTGTGGTTCAAAACCGGCCTCCCGAATAGCATCCTGGATCGTTTTATAAGTAAACCGGTGCGGCGCTCCGGCGGCACTCACCACATTCTCTTCTATCATGATGGAACCAAAATCATTGGCGCCGGCATGCAGGCAGATGGATGCGGTTTGTTTTCCAACAGTAAGCCAGCTGGCCTGTATGTTTTTTACATTTGGCAACATAATGCGGCTGAGTGCTATCATGCGGATATATTCTTCCGGTGTGGTAAGGTTGTGTACGCCGCGGATCTTTGCCAGCAGTGTGTCCACATCCTGGAAGGTCCATGGAATGAAAGCGAGAAATCCCCTGGCGCTTTCAGGCTTGCGGCTTTGCACGTCTCTTATTTTTACCAAATGTTCAAATCGTTCTTCAATAGTTTCCACATGACCAAACATCATCGTGGCCGATGTGGTGATATTGAGTTTGTGTGCTTCATGCATTACATCCAGCCATTCCTGTGCGCCGCATTTGCCTTTGGATATTAATCGCCGGACCCGGTCGATCAATATTTCGGCACCGGCACCGGGCAATGAATCCATACCCGCTTCTTTCAATGCTTGCAGTACCTCCTGGTGAGTTAGTTTTTCGCCGTTAGGCCCTTTGGAAATTTTGGTGATATGGGCCACTTCCGGCGGGCCGAGTGCATGCAGTTTGATATTGGGGTATTCGGCTTTTATCTGTTTGAATGTGTCCACATAAAATGGCAGGCCAAGTTCAGGATGATGACCGCCTTGCAGCAATAACTGGTCACCGCCATACTTCAGGGTCTCCTCGATCTTTTTGCGATAAGCGGGCATATCAGTAATATAAGCTTCAGCATGGCCGGGTATGCGGTAGAAATTGCAAAACTTGCAATTGGCAATACATACATTGGTGGTGTTTACATTCCGGTCGATCTGCCAGGTCACTTTGCCGTGCGGCACCTGTTTTTTCCTCAGCTCATCGGCAATGAACATCAGGTCGGTAAGCGGAGCATGGTGATAGAGGTAAACTCCCTCGGCTACAGAGAGATAGCCAAAAGCAGCGGCCTTGTTGTATAGTTCTTCTAACTGCATGGTGCAAAGGTACATTTCAAATGCAGTAAAATGATGAAGACCTTTCGGATAGCCGGATTTTGCAGCACCCTTTTAAAGGGGTACTTTTATTTTGAGCGGTAATGGGTATTGCATCATTTTTAAGGAAAAGCTTGTCTTGAAAGAGCTAACGCTTGTCACAGCACCAAACGTATGAAGAATTTGCTCTGTTCCATATTGGTATTCAATACCGCACTGGTATGTTCACCCGTTTCTGCACAGGAAGAGTTTGTTTCACCTCCCTCCAGGCAACTTACCAAAGTGCCCTTTACCCAGCTTACCGGGGGCATTGTTATTCTTCATGCCAAAATCGGAGATTCTCCTGATACATTGAATTTTGTACTGGACACCGGAAGCAGCGGCATTTCGTTAGATTCTGTAACAGCAGACTACCTGGGCCTGAAACCCGTACCTACCGAACGAACGATCCGGGGCATTGCCGGCATACATAAAGTAAGCTTTCTTTATAATCAAAAGCTTCATTTTCCCAACCTGACAGTTGACAGTCTGAATTTTCATATTAATGATTACTCTATACTTACCGCCGTTTATGGAGAAAGGATAGATGGTATCATTGGCTATTCACTGATCAGCCGGTATATTTTGAAACTGGATTACGACAGTATGAAGATGGCCATTTGTACCCGCGGCACCATCCGTTATCCACGGGGTGGTTATTTATTGAGCCCCACTATCAATATGCTTGTTGCCCAGCCAATGAAAGTAAGGGATGAGCATACGGTTTACACCCGTTTTTTATACGATATGGGGGCTGGCCTGTGTATGTTATTGTCCCGTGATTTTGTGGATGACAGCCTGTTCATCGACCGGAAAAAGAAACGCTGGATAAAGGAAGGAGAAGGACTTGGTGGAAAGATCGATATGGAGCTGGTAGTAATGAAGGAACTAAAGTTGGGGCCATACAAATTTAAAAATATACCTACCTATATTTTTGATGATGTAAATAATGTGACCAGCTATCCCTACATGTGCGGCCTCCTGGGCAATGATATTCTTCGCCGGTTTAATGTGATACTGAATTATGAAAAAGGAGATATTCATTTAACTCCCAACAGCCACTATAATGATGCGTTTGATTATTCCTATTCCGGAGTGGAATTGTACCTGGTGGAGGGAATAATAATAGCCGGGGATGTGGCCAAAGGCTCACCTGCAGAAGCGGCCGGAGTAAAAGAAGGCGACCAGGTGCTGGCGGTGAACAAAAACTTTTCTCAAAACCTCAACCAGTATAAAATAGCATTGCAGGCACCCGGTGAAAAAATAAAGCTGATCATCCGCCGGGATGGGCAGATAAAGGCTATTGAGTTTAAGGTTAAAAATATAATGTAGGTTTGCTTCAACCGGGAGGATGCAGCTTGTATCACAAGGCCTTTGCAGCCAATGTTTTCTGCCACAATTTTCAATACTTTTACTTGTACGCCGAAGCCTTGGCGAAGGCGTACTTGTACCGAAGCCTTGGCGAAGGCGTACTTGTACCGAAGCCCTGGCTTCGGAGCACTTGTACGCCGAAGCTTTAGCGAAGGTGTATAAGTACCGTTTTTACCCGAAGCCCCGGCACCTGTTGCGGGGTGTATTTTTAAGAAACAACTTTTAAGTTCAACGACTGTTATTCAATTATGATACAATTCGAAAAATTCACGTTAGCCAATGGCCTTCGGGTGATCGTTCACCAGGACCTTAGCACACCCATGGCGGTGATGAACATTATGTATGATGTGGGAGCACGGGATGAGAACCCGGAACAAACCGGCTTTGCCCATTTGTTTGAACACCTGATGTTTGGAGGTTCTGTCAACATTCCCAATTATGATGAGCCGCTGCAAATGGCCGGTGGTGAAAACAACGCTTACACTACCAACGACCTCACTAATTACTATATACAATTACCTGCCGAAAACCTGGAAACGGCATTCTGGCTGGAAAGCGACCGGATGCTTTCCCTGGCCTTTGGTGACAAGAGTTTGGAAACACAACGCAAGGTGGTGTGTGAAGAATTTAAAGAACATTACCTTACCAAACCCTATGGCGATGTGTGGCATAAGATGCGTGAACTCGCTTATACCAAACATCCTTATCGCTGGATGACGATCGGCAAAGAATTATCTCATATCGAAAATGCACAACTAACCGATGTGCAGCAATTCTTCTTTAAGCATTACCGCCCGGTAAATGCCGTGCTGGTGGTGGCCGGAAATGTGACCACTGAAAAAGTAAAGGCATTGACAGAAAAATGGTTTGGCGATATTCCATCCGGGGAAGCCTATAAACGAAATCTGCCACAGGAACCCGAACAAACAGCGGAAAGAAGACAGGTAATAAATGCCAATGTGCCACTGGATGCCTTGTACAAATGCTGGCATATGGGCTCCCGGCTGGATAGAAAGTATTATATCACCGACCTGCTTACAGACATATTAAGCGGCGGTGGCTCATCCCGCTTGTACCAGTCGCTTGTAAAAGAGCAGCAGCTGTTCAGCAATATCGAATGCCATCATTTTGGCAGTACCGATAACGGACTGGTGGTAGTGGAAGGAAAACTGGTGAAAGGGATAACCATGGAAGCAGCAGAAAAAGCAGTGGAGAAAGAATTAGACAGAATGAAAAATGAACTGGTGCCTGATGCAGAACTGCAAAAAGTAAAGAACAAAACAGAAAGCATGATCGCTTTTGAAGATATGAGTGTAATGAGCCGGGCCAACAGCCTTGCGTACTACGAAATACTGGGCGATGCCTCCTGGATGAATTTTGAACTGGAGAAATATGCATCTGTTACTACAGAAGATATACTGCAGGAAAGCCGGAATATCTTTCGCAACACCAATTGCAATACGATACATTATTTGTCGAACAATTAATTAAAAGAGAAAGGAAAGGACCAATATGCCAGACAGGAAACAAGCTCCCGAAATAGTAGATGCGGTCAACTTTGATCTGCGGCTGAAACAGGCAGATAAGCTCATATTAAATAATGGCGTGGAAGTATATGCTGTAAATGCCGGAGCAGAAGAAGTGTTGTCGCTCGAATGGATATTCTTTGCGGGCAACTGGCAGGAAAATCAAAATTTAGTGGCTGCCACTGCCAATTTTTTATTGCGCAACGGCACTTCCTCCAAAACAGCCTTCCAGATCAATGAACACTTTGAATACTACGGCGCTTACCTGAACAGGAGCTGCCATAATGAAACTGCAACGATCACATTACATTGCCTGGCAAAGCATATAAAGGAACTGCTGCCGGTTGTAAAAGAACTGATAACTGATTCGGTAATGCCGCAGGACGAACTGGACCTCTATAAACAGAATATGAAACAGCGGCTAAAGGTGAACCTGAAGAAAAGTGAATTTGTGGCCAACCGCCTGATAGACGCATATCTTTTTGGAGAAAACCATCCGTACGGAAAATACAGTAAAGCCGAGGACTTTGATATCCTGAACAGGGAGCAATTGCTGGAATTTTATAAAAAGTATTATCAGCAGGGAAAATTTATCCTGTTTGTGGCAGGAAAACTTCCGCCAGATCTGCCGGAATTGCTCAACCAATATTTTGGTGATCTTCCCAATAAAACAAACAATACTGGTCTGATAGAAGCAATGCCTTCTGCCGAAAGAAAGTTCAGGGTAACAAATGATGCAAACGGTGTGCAGGGTTCTGTTCGTATGGCAAGACCTTTTCCTAACCGCCATCATCCCGATTTTATGAAAGCGATGGTACTGAACACTCTCTTTGGAGGTTTTTTCGGATCAAGGCTGATGAGCAATATCCGGGAAGACAAAGGCTATACCTATGGTATTCACAGCTACATTCAAAATCACCAGCATGATACCGCCTGGCTGATAAGTACAGAGGCCGGCAAGGATGTTTGCGAAGCTACTATTGCAGAAGTGTAC
>JBEBIF010000289.1:0-4683 GCA_040080515.1 Chitinophagaceae bacterium
CTGCATTTATCATTATGGTTGGGTAAGACATCCTCATAAACAACTGGAAAAACTCAGCAGTTTCTACACCCTATGGAATGGAAAGGAATATGTGGCCCCACCCGTAAAAGAAGAAGATGCCTTTGATTTCTTCAAAGATGCAGATTCCATTTCCCCTTTTACAAAAACTCACCCGGCCGTGATGCAACAACGAATTGCGGAAAAGAACTGGCAGGTAAATTTTGACCCCCGCAAAAAGAAATTCTCTTTTAAAGACCGACTCTCCTACCGATTTGAAAAAATAACCGGTATCAGACCTTTTGAATACCGGAATTACAAGATTATTTGATTTAACGGAACTCCGCCGTATTTTATCTGAATGGTTATCTTTGCCCCGCTTGTTTCAATTGAGACAAAAAACACATATTCATGGACTCCAATTTCAATCCAAATAAACAGCATACTTTAAAAACAGCTGTCAGTATTTCCGGCACCGGTTTACATACCGGGGTGCTGGCAGATCTGACGCTAAAACCGGCCGCTCCGGGATTTGGTTTTCAGTTTCAGCGGATCGACCTTCCCAATCAGCCAATTATCAAAGCAGATTGTGACTTGGTAACTGATGTAAGCCGGGGCACCACCCTCGAAGCAAATGGCGCCAAAGTAAGTACGGTGGAGCATGTGCTGGCGGCATTGGTAGGTATGGGCGTAGATAATTGCCTGCTGGAGATCAACGGACCCGAAATGCCCATTATGGACGGAAGCTCCGAGCCATTTGTAGAATTGATAGAAGAATCAGGAGTTGTAGAACAGGATGCTGCCAAAGTGTGGTACAGTATTGATGAGAACATTTATCACTATGATGAGGCCAAGCGGGTGGAAATGGTGGCCATGCCGGCAATGGATTACCAGGTAACCACCCTCATCGATTTTAACTCCCCGGTATTGGGTACCCAGCATGCCGGTTTGAAACACCTCAGCCTTTTTAAATCGGAGATCGCTCCATGCCGCACTTTTTGTTTTTTACATGAACTGGAAATGTTGCTTGACAATAACCTTATCAAAGGAGGCGACGTTAATAATGCAATTGTGATAGTGGATAAACCGGTGGATGAAAAAGAAATGGCCCGGCTGAAAACCATTTTCCGCAAGGATAAAATTGAAGTAAAAAGTGAAGGCTACCTGAATAACCTGGAGTTGCGTTTTCCCAATGAACCAGCCCGGCATAAATTGCTGGATGTGATCGGCGACCTGGCTTTGGTTGGCTATCCCATCAAAGGACGAATCATTGCCAACAGGCCCGGCCACAGCACTAATGTGGAGTTTGCTAAAAAGATAAAGCAATACATAAAAAAGAACAAGCATACGAAAGGAGTGCCAGTTTACAATCCTAACCAGGCACCGGTATATGATCAGCAGTTTATTGAAAAAACACTTCCCCACCGTTTTCCCTTTGCACTGGTGGATAAGATCATTGAACTGAGCGATGCACATATTGTAGGTATAAAGAACGTGACCTTTAATGAATGGTTTTTCCAGGGGCATTTTCCCGGCAACCCGGTGATGCCGGGAGTACTTCAAATCGAAGCATTGGCACAATGTGGCGGTATTTTAGCTATCAACCTGAGCGGTAAAGGGCAATATGATACTTACTTTTTAAAGATCGATAATTGTAAGTTTAAAAATATGGTGCGGCCAGGAGATACACTGATCCTGAAAATGGAATTATCCTCTCCTATCCGCCGTGGTATTTGCGAAATGAAAGGAACCACTTATGTAGGTAACAAGGTATGTGCAGAGGCAGATCTGGTGGCACAGATCGTGAAGAGATAAGGATTATTTCTCATATTAAATTCGTAGTTTTATACAAATAATCCAACTATGGGAATGGTGCATGCAAATATTGAATTAATAAATAGTGATGACATTGCTTTCGCCCGCAGACACATCATCGGAGAAGAAGAGATCAAAAGGATGAAAGTAACCGCATTGGTAGATACCGGCTCCTATATGCTTTGTATCAATGAGAATATTCAGGAACAATTACAACTTCCCGTGCTGGAAACCCGAAAGGGACAAATGGCCGATGGCACTAGGGAGTATGAAGTGGTGGGCCCGGTAGAACTGAAATTTAAAAACCGGCGAACAGTGGTAAATGCCATGGTGCTGCCCGGCGATAATGAAGTGCTTTTGGGGGCCATTCCAATGGAAGATATGGACGTACTCATTCACCCGCAAAGACAGGAATTGATCGTAAATCCTGAGCATCCTTATTTCGCCCAAATGCTGCTGAAATAAGCCTCTTAAAAAGTCCATTGATAGCCTTAAAAAAACACCTGCTGACAAGGCCTTTTCTTTTATCCACATACCCCTTAAAACGGGACAAAAAAGACCGCTGAAATCACTGTCAGCCGGTCTTATTTTCGTACATTTGTCAGTACTCATTTTTTCATTTTTCACAATCGTTTTTTACCATAATTATGACCACAGAAGCTAAAGAAAGAGCAGCCGCCATCTCCGCCGGCTATAGTGCAGATAGTATCCAGGTTTTAGAAGGTTTGGAAGCCGTTCGCAAACGTCCGGCGATGTACATTGGTGACATCGGCGTAAAAGGCTTACACCACCTGGTGTATGAAGTAGTGGACAACTCCATTGATGAAGCATTGGCCGGTTATTGCAAAAATATTTTTGTTACCATACATGAGGACAATTCCATTTCTGTAGAAGATGATGGCCGTGGTATCCCTACAGCCATGCATACCAAAGAAAAACGTTCTGCCCTGGAAGTGGTAATGACAGTGCTGCATGCCGGTGGCAAATTTGATAAAGGATCCTACAAAGTATCCGGCGGTTTGCACGGTGTGGGAGTAAGTTGTGTAAATGCATTGAGTAAATTATTGCAGGTAACTGTAAACCGCGACGGTAAAATATTTGAACAGGAATATAAAATTGGTGTACCGCAATATGCCGTAAGAGAAGCCGGCACCAGTGAGAAAACGGGTACTAAAGTTCATTTCTGGCCAGACGATAGTATTTTCATCACTACTGTTTATAACAAAGATATCCTGGAAGGTCGCCTCCGGGAGTTATCTTATCTCAACCGGGGCGTTCGTATCGTACTTACAGATGTAAGGGAGAAGGAAGAAAATGGTGAGAACTATACGAATGTATTTTACAGCGAAGGCGGCATTGTTGAGTTTGTAGAAATGCTCGA
This sequence comes from Chitinophagaceae bacterium, assembly GCA_040080515.1. GTDB lineage: Bacteria > Bacteroidota > Bacteroidia > Chitinophagales > Chitinophagaceae > JJ008. Next base: position 3,194 of record JBEBIF010000289.1, read on the forward strand.
TGAGAATGCAGGACGGGTTGCATTGATCCCCAAAGTAATTTATGTAGAAGGAAAAGACGAATCCACCAATGTGGTTGTAGAAGTGGCGCTGTGTTATAATAACAGCTATGCTGAACATATTTATTCTTACGTCAATAATATCAACACTATTGAAGGCGGTACCCATGTATCCGGTTTTCGCCGTGCCTTAACAAGGGTGTTCAAAAGCTATGGTGATAAGAACGGCTTATTTGAAAAAGCCAAAGTGGAAATTGAAGGCGATGATTTCCGGGAAGGATTAAGCTCCATCATTTCAGTAAAAGTTCCGGAACCACAGTTTGAAGGGCAAACCAAAACCAAGCTTGGAAATAATGAAGTAATGGGTGTGGTGGACTCCACCGTATCAAGAGCATTGGAAGCCTACCTGGAAGAAAACCCCAGAGAGGCAAAGAATATAGTTGCCAAAGTCATTCTTGCCGCACAGGCAAGAGCTGCTGCCCGAAAAGCAAGAGAACTGGTGCAACGTAAATCGGTGTTGACAGGAGGTGGCTTACCGGGTAAACTGGCCGATTGCTCTGACCGTGACCCGCATCGCTGCGAACTTTATCTTGTTGAGGGAGATTCTGCCGGTGGTACTGCTAAGCAGGGCCGAGACAGAAGTTTCCAGGCCATACTTCCATTGAGGGGTAAGATATTGAACGTGGAAAAAGCCATGGAGCACAAGATCTATGACAATGAGGAGATCAGAAATATGTTCACCGCCCTGGGCGTAAAAATGGGTACTCCTGAAGATCCCAAGGCGCTTGACCTGAGCAAACTCCGGTACCACAAACTCATCATCATGACGGATGCTGATGTGGACGGTTCTCACATCGCCACCCTGATCCTTACATTCATTTACCGCTATATGACAGAACTGGTGGAGCAAGGCTACGTTTATATAGCCCAGCCCCCCCTTTACCTTATAAAAAAAGGAAAAGAGCAGGAATACGCATATAATGAAGCACAGCGTAAAATGCTGATAGAAAGATTGGGAGGCGGTAAAGATGATTCAGTAAACATTCAGCGCTACAAAGGTTTGGGAGAAATGAACGCAGAACAGCTTTGGGAAACCACTATGAACCCTGATACCCGTACCCTGAAGCAGGTGACCATCCAGAGCGCAGCTGAAGCTGACCGCATTTTCAGCATGCTTATGGGCGATGAAGTGGCTCCCAGAAGGGCATTTATTGAAAGCCATGCAAAATATGCCAAATTGGATGTATAAGCCTTAACTCATTAATAATTAATAGTTTAACCCCGTTAGCCCGGGGCCTCTTTTTGCCCCTTTACAAATTTTCCCCTTTAAAACCACCCGGAAGCCGTAATTTCATTCTTTACTAACTCAAAAACTAATGACCATGTCAGATGTAAAAATTACCGCTTACAACGTAAAAACTAAAGAAAAAGGGGTTGAAATGTTTGATGCTGTCATCACTAAAACAGCAAAAGGCGCTTATATGGCCCAGGGA
>JBEBIF010000290.1:0-4681 GCA_040080515.1 Chitinophagaceae bacterium
AAGGTGAATACCAGGCTCAGGCTCCAGCCGCCGAGCAGCACCAGTCCGATGAACTGCCATGCTTTTTGCATCGGGCTGCCCATAAACAGGCTGAACAGGAACAGGCTGAGCAGGCTCATGGCGAGCATGAGTAAAGAATTGAAAAGCAGTTTGGCCAGTACAAAATCTCCGGGACTGGCAATGGAATAGAAATACAGCATGCGGCCTTTGCTCTCCTGCAGGAAACTTTTGGCCACGGCATTGATACAAATGAATAGCTGAATGACCCAGAAGAGCCCGTTCCATACTTTGGTTTCCGGTTCATCAATAGCCATATACAACACAAAAATGGTGGAACCGATATACAACAGGATACCGTAAAAACTGTATTGCTGACGTACTTCCAGCAGCAGGTCTTTTTTAAAAAGGGTGAATATGTGGCGAAAGGAACTGATAAAACTTGTTTAGCGGCGAAAATACAGATTAATATGAGTTTATATCCGGCATTAAAATTCTAATTTCGGTACAAATCTTAAAGAATGAAACGAATACTGTTCTTCCTGCCTGTCATGATTGCCCTGTTTTCAATCATCAGTTTTGAATCATGCCAGTCCACCAAATCGGCCACAGCAACCAAAATGCTGCAATTCAATTTTGAAAAAGGGAAGGGATATGATTATGAAATGATGATGGATATTGACCAGAAAGTAATGGGACAGCCGATGAAGATGGGTATGAGTACCTATTATTCTATGGATGTGACCGAAGATGATGGTATTATGAAAACACTGACCACCCGGTTTGACCGGTTTAAAATGGATATGAACGTAGCAGGTATGGACATGACCGTGGATACCGACAAAAAAGCCACTGCGGATGACGATAAAAACCCGATGCAAATGATGAACCGGATATTTGGGGCGATCAAAGGCCAACAGTTTACAATGAAAATAAATAAGGAAGGAAAAGTGGAAGAAGTTTCAGGGTTTAAGGAAATGGCAGGTGCTATTGCTGATTCGATGCAACTGGATGAAAAGGAACGGGCTGAAATGATAGCCAAATTTAATCAGCAGTTCAATGAAAATGGAATTAAAGGACAATTTGAAAGAGTGTTATACATTTTCCCGAACAAAGAAGTGAAAGTGGGTGACAGCTGGGAAAAAAGTACCAGTGTAACAGGCCAGATGGCAGGCAAATACAAATCCACTTATACTGTAAAAGAAATAGAAGGGGATATGGTAACGCTGGAAGAGAAAACTAAGATCGAAGGAGAAGCTGAAGGGTCCGATATGGATGGGAAAGTAAGCGGGATACTGGTGGTGGACAGCAAATCAGGACTGGTGGTAAATGCAGACCAGGATGTGGTCATCGAAATAAAGAAAAATGGTCAGTCCATTGTTTTAAATGCAAAAAATAAGATCAGGGGTAAGGTGAGGTAGTCAGTAGTCGATAGTCGATAGTCAATGGTCGATAGTTAATAGTCCATTGTCTGTTCTCAACTTTCGTGATAACATTTCCTGCACCGGGGCTCATAGGCGTCCATTGCACCAAGCATTACCTGGTCTTCATTGGGAATTTTACGGTACGAATAATTGGCAATGCTGCCGCATTTCATGCAGATAGCATGGAGTTTGGTCACATAGTCGGCTTTGGCCATAATAAAAGGCATCTGGCCAAAGGGTTTGCCCAGGTAGTCCATATCCAGTCCGGCCACTATTACCCGGATGCCGCGGAACGCCAGTTCATCACACACATTGGCGATCTCTTCATCAAAGAACTGGGCCTCATCAATACCGATCACATCCACATCACCGGTAAGCAATAGTATTTTTTGAGAATTGTCAATCGGCGTTGATTGAATAGCAGTGGCATCATGCGATACGATCTTCACTTCATCATACCGCACATCAATAGCAGGTTTGAATATCTCCACTTTCTGGTTAGCGATCTTTACTCTTTTCAGCCTGCGGATAAGCTCTTCTGTTTTTCCGCTGAACATGGAGCCGCAAATAACTTCTATCGAGCCGCGGCGTTCCCCGCTGGTATTAGGTTCAATAAACATTGTTAAGATTTGTTGTGACTATCCGGTTATTGATTTTATTGGCAAACAGTTTGTAACTTTAAGAAGTCTCATTTAAAAGTCTCTTTTTGGAGGCCATAAATATATATCAATGGAACGAATTGAAGCCCTCATCAGCAAATTAAAAGAGCAGTTTGACCAGCAAGCCGACCCGGCATTACTCCTCGGCACCGTTCAATTATTGCAGTTTGAACTGACAAAACTGAAATCAGCAGGCTCTTACAGCCTTGGAACCGCCAAAGTGGCCGTGGTATTGCCCTCCGTAATAAGCTCAGTGGCCGGCACTATAGGCACAGGACTGGCACAGTATGAGAAATATGCTCCTAAAGTGGCCGAAGTACCTGCGGTAAAAGAAGTAAAAGAAACCCTGCTGGTGGATGAAGGTTCTGTCTCGGTGGTACAGAAGAACGGGCAGCTGGATATGGTATTTGACCCGATGAAAGAAATTCCCACCCTTTCTCATCAGCCCCGTGAACGGGAAGTGAATGATGCAGGAGCACAAGGCGAATCGCTGAATGATAAACTGAAACAGGGAAAGACAGAACTGGTGGAAATACTGAAAGAAACACCTATAAAAGACCTGCGCAAAGCTATCGGTATAAATGACCGGTTCCTTTTTATTAATGAACTCTTCCGTGGTGATGAAAATATGTATGAACGCTGTATTAAAACGATCAACAGTTTTAATATTTATGCAGAAGCAGAATACTGGATCACCCGTGAATTGAAAGTAAAATTGGGCTGGAGCAACGATCAGCCATCTGTACAGCACTTTGATCAGCTGGTCAAAAGGCGTTTTTCCTGAATAAACTCAATGATCTTTTGTGCTGCTCCTTTGTTGGAGCGGACATAGTCCCCGGCAGCTTTGCTTCTCCGTATAAACTCAGCTTGATCTTTTAAAAGCGTCTCCATTCGCTGTGCCAGGTTGTTGCTTTCCTGTTCTGTAAATGAAATACCTCCTCCGGATGCTACCAGCCCCACTGCTTCGGAATATTTTTTATAAAAAGGGCCAAAGAAAACGATCTTATCATACACTGCTGCTTCCAGCACATTATGCACCCCATTTCGGGTAAGCCCGCCGCCTACATACGCAAGGGTGGCATACCGGTATAGCCGCGACAGCATTCCATAATTATCAATAATAAGGCAAGTGGCATCCGGTGAACTACGGTCTTTTAAAATTGAAAAACGGACCGCACCGGGAAACAGTTTGTCTAATGTTTCAAGATGGGAGTCCGTTAACTCATGCGGGGCAATGATGAGTTTTGCAGATGATGCCTGTAACGAAGCAAACATCTTTTGCAAAACAATTTCATCTTCCGGCCAGGTGCTGCCGGCTACAATAACAGGAGCAGTGCCGGTGAATTGTTCAATAACAGGGATCGGTTGAAACTGTGCCGCAATTTCCAGCACCCGGTCCACTCTTGTATCACCACTTACAGAACAGATGTCTGCCAGTCCAATTGCATCCACCAGTTTTTTTGATTCCGCTGTTTGTACAAAAAGATGATCGAAGCGGGATAACATCTTCCGGGGCAAGGCACCATAGAATTTGAAGAAAGACATGTCTTTTCTAAACAAAGCAGAGATAAGCAGCAACGGGATGTTGCGGTATTTTATTTTTTTTAAATAATAGTACCAGAATTCATACTTCACAAAAATGACCAATGACGGATGAACGATCTCCAGGAACCGCCTGGCATTCCGGGGTCCATCAACAGGCAGGTAAAAGACCCAGTCGAATCTGGCCAGCGTGTCCGCCTCGAGCTGGGCCAGAGTGAGCGAACGGATCTTCTGCTCGACGCGGGCCTGGTCGAAGCCTTCCGCCCAGGACAGTTGGTAAAGCTTGGCGCCGATGCCCTCCAACGGCAGCGGCAAGGCCGGCATGATCATGTCGAACGTGATCTTGGGGCCAGTCTCATCATCATCGTCGTCCCGATCGATATTCAGCATGATCTTCCAGCGGGTCAGGAGGTCGCTGAGTTCGCCGGCCTTCGCCGCGACCGTCGGGTCGAGCTCCCCGGCCGCGGCCATGGCCAGGAATTTCCGGATCACGATGACGGGGTGCGGCTCCCCTTCGCGGCCGACGATCACCAGGCCGGCGCCGGTAGACTTGCCCATGGTTTCATAGGCGATGCCGATCACGTCCTCGGCAAACCCGGTGGCGTATTTGCGGTCCCCGTTTGTCCGCGCATGGATGGAGAGCGAGAGCTTCTGGCCCTTCACCACGAACGGCGCCAGCTGGATGTCCTTCCCGAAGTCTTCCCCCGCCGGTCCCGCCGCGATGCCCAGGCCGGTCAGGGCCAGCCCGGCGCCCAGCCAGCGCCACCCTTGGGCGAAAGCGCCTGAACACATGAAAAACGAGGCAATGCCGGGCAGATGGGCAGGGGAAAACATGTCGGATGCAGGGCGGAGTGTGGGCGGGAACCTACCTAACACCGAAACCGGAGGAAAGTTTCATCCGTCCACCCGTCGCCTCTATCCCATGACGCTGACGTGGGGTATGTTCCGGCTCGCGGACACGGCCGCCGGTCGTCAAGGCTCACGCCGCTTTCATCTCCCCGACCCGCCGGGAAATCACATTCAGCCCGGCCCTCCAACCGCAACCCCACGCCCCATGCC
>JBEBIF010000291.1:0-4663 GCA_040080515.1 Chitinophagaceae bacterium
ATTAGACAAAGCTCACATTGAAAACATCAGGTTCTATGATGTGTACCGCCGTGAAGGTGGTTATCGTAGTGTGGAGAAGGCTTTGAAAACAATGACACCCGATGCGGTAACAGATGAAGTGAAGAAAAGCGGATTAAGAGGTCGTGGCGGTGCTGGTTTTCCTACAGGTATGAAATGGAGCTTCCTTGCTAAACCGGAAGGAGTGCCACGTTACCTGGTAGTAAATGCAGATGAATCTGAACCCGGAACATTTAAGGACAGATACCTGATGGAGTTCATTCCGCATTTACTGATTGAGGGAATGATTACATCTTCCTTTGCATTAGGAGCAAAACGTTCATACATCTATATCCGTGGTGAATATTCATGGATAGTTGACATTCTGGAGCAAGCCATACAGGAAGCAAAAAATAGTGGATGGTTGGGTAAAAATATTTTAGGTACTGGTTACGATTTAGAGATTTATGTACAACGTGGCGCCGGTGCTTATATCTGTGGTGAAGAAACTGCGTTGCTGGAATCACTAGAAGGTAAAAGAGGTAACCCAAGAATAAAACCACCTTTTCCTGCTGTGAAAGGTTTGTGGGATTGCCCAACGGTGGTAAATAATGTGGAGACGATAGCTGCTGTTGTACCTATCATTAATGATGGTGGAGAAGCGTATGCAAAAATTGGTATTGGTAAATCAACGGGTACAAAATTGATAAGTGCCTGTGGTAATATCAAAAAGCAGGGAGTGTATGAAATTGATATGATGATCTCTGTCGAAGAGTTTATTTACAGTGAAGAATATTGTGGTGGTATTGCCAACGGAAGGAAACTGAAAGCCTGTATCCCCGGTGGTTCATCTGTTCCCATTTTACCAGCTAATTTATTATTGACTACTGCAAAGGGGGAGAAAAGAATGATGACCTATGAGAGTTTGGCGGATGGTGGTTTTGCAACTGGTTCCATGATGGGCTCCGGTGGGTTTATTGTATTGGATGATACACAGTGTGTGGTAAAACATACATACACCTTAGCAAGATTCTATCGTCATGAAAGTTGCGGGCAATGTTCTCCCTGCCGGGAAGGAACGGGGTGGATGGAAAAAATATTACTGAATATTGAGAACGGAAAAGGAAAGATGAGCGATATTGATTTGCTATGGGATATACAACGAAAGATAGAAGGAAATACGATTTGTCCGCTGGGGGATGCCGCTGCATGGCCGGTAGCAGCAGCGATACGGCATTTCAGGGATGAATTTGAATGGCATATCACTAATCCTGATGATGCACAGAGAAGGAATTATGGATTGGCTCATTATGCTGATCCTGTAAAGGTGGCAACACCTGCATAAAAGAAATGTATGGCTGAAGAGAAAAAACTTTTTAAGGTAACTATTGACAACATCAGCATTGATGTGGAGCCGGGTACTACTATATTAAATGCTGCAAGAAAAATTGGCGGTGATGTTACACCCCCTGCCATGTGCTATTACAGCAAGTTGCAGGGTAGTGGTGGCAAATGCCGGACCTGTTTAGTGGAAGTAGCTGCCGGTTCCTCAGCAGATCCAAGACCCATGCCGAAACTGGTAGCAAGCTGCCGTACTAATATCATGGATGGTATGATTATAAAAAACATTACCAGTGACAGGGTACAGGATGCAAGAGCCGGTGTGGTTGAATTTTTGTTGTTAAATCATCCGTTGGATTGTCCTATTTGCGATCAGGCTGGTGAATGCCACTTACAGGATCTGGGCTATGAGCATGGCAAGGAAGGAACCCGTTACGAATTCAAGAGAAGAACATTTGAAAAAGAAGATATAGGGCCGTACATACAACTGCACATGACAAGATGTATACTTTGTTATCGTTGTACCTATGTAGCCGACCAGTTAACGGATAACAGGGTGCATGGTATTTTGGACAGAGGTGACCATGCAGAAATATCCACTTACATTTCCAAAGCAATTGATAATGACTTTAGCGGAAACATGATCGATGTGTGTCCTGTTGGAGCGTTGACCGATAAAACATTCCGGTTTAAAAACCGGGTATGGTTTACCAAACCAGTAGATGCACACCGTGATTGTGACAAATGCTGCGGTAAAGTAACCTTGTGGCAACGTGGTGATGATATATTAAGAATTACATCCAGAAAAAATGAATGGGGAGAAGTGCAAAGCTATGATGGCAAACCCGGTTGGATTTGTAACACCTGCCGCTTTGATAAGAAGCATACCAGTGATTGGGTAATTGAAGGGCCGACTAATATTAGTCGTCATTCTGTCATTTCGCAAGGACATTATTTGGGTTTGCAAAAACCAAAAGAAACGATAGCAGAAGTAATGGGGGGCAGAGACCCGAAATTGCTGATGGATATTCATGACATCAGTGATGTGAACAGTGTGGAGATAGCTTCGCTGCCCGGACCGGCAACGAGAAAGACGTTTTAAAAGAAAGAACAATAATAGTTGAACATGTATTTACTGTCTATAGACTTATGGTTGATTTTAGAAAAAACTATACTGATAGCTTGTATTGTAGGTTTATCATTCTTTATTGCCATGTACACTACCTATGCAGAAAGAAAGGTGGCTGCATGGTTGCAGGATCGCCGTGGACCCAACAGGGCAGGGCCATTCGGAATCTTTCAACCGTTGGCAGACGGAGGAAAGTTGTTCTTTAAAGAAGAAATCATTCCGTTAGCTTCTAATAAATTTTTGTTTATCCTTGGTCCGGCATTGGCGATGATAACGGCATTAATTACCAGTACGGTTATTCCCTGGGCAGCTCCGTTTGTTACGAAGGGTGGTAATGTTATCCCGATGCAGGTGGCCGATGTGGACATGGGCATTTTATTGGTCTTTAGCATTGTGAGTGTAGGTGTATATGGAATTATGATTGGCGGCTGGGCTTCGAATAATAAATTCTCCCTGATGGCGGCTATTCGTGGGGCTTCTCAAATGGTGTCATACGAATTGCCAATGGGACTGGCACTGATAGCTGTGTTGTTCATGACCGGGTCATTGAAAATGAGTGAGATTGTAGCAAACCAGGTACAGCATGGCTGGCATATTATTTATCAACCGCTTGGGTTTATTATATTTTTTGTCTGCGCCCTGGCAGAATGTAACCGGACTCCATTTGATCTGGCGGAGGCTGAAAACGAGTTGAATTTTGGTTATCACCAGGAATATTCATCTATGAAACTGGGCTTTTACCTGTTTGCTGAATACATTAATATGTTTATCAGCAGTGCAGTAATGGTGACCTTATTTTTGGGTGGCTATGATATTCCATTTGTGAACGAAGCATCGTGGGGATTGAATTCCTTCTGGATGTCAGTAATAAGTTTTAGTGTGCTGATGACCAAAATATCTTTCATGCTGTTTGTGTTTTTATGGATCCGGTGGACAATCCCCCGTTTCCGGTATGACCAATTGATGAGCCTGGGATGGAGGAAACTGATACCACTGGCATTGCTGAATATGATTATTACAGCAGCAGTGATATTGTGGTTGAAAAAATAAACTGGAGTATAGCTATATATTTGCGAAATTTTAAAAGCTGCGAAGCTTTATATGTTAACACAAAGAGCAAAACAGGTTGACCGGAAGCCGATGACATTCCTGGAGAGTATTTATCTCTGGAATATCATGAAGGGTATGGGTATTACTATCAGTCACTTGTTTAAAAAGAAGGCAACGATACAATATCCGGAACAAACAAGAATTTTTTCTAAAGTGTTCAGGGGATTGCATGTGTTGAACCGTGATGCGGAAGGAAGAGAGAATTGTACGGCTTGTGGGTTATGTGCGGTGGCTTGTCCGGCAGAGGCCATTACAATGGAAGCGGCAGAAAGATTGCCCGGAGAAGAAAATTTATACCGGGAAGAAAAATATGCAGTGAAATACGAGATAAATATGCTGCGGTGTATTTTTTGTGGTTTGTGTGAAGAAGCATGTCCGAAAGATGCGATTTATTTGTCGCAGACTTTTGCACCGGCTAATTATGGAAGAAAAGGTTTTATATATAAGAAAGAAGATTTGCTGATACCTCACCCTGTGAATGATAAAGAGGCGTATGAAAAAGCATTGGGTGATAAACCAGAAAAAAACTAAGAACGATTAACGGCTTAAGAGAATGAACATTACACAAATATTATTCTGGCTTCTTTCAGTGGTAGCATTATTCAGTGCCCTGATGATGATTACCAGCAAGAACCCGGTGTACAGTGTGCTGTGGCTGATTGCCACTTTCTTTGCAATTTCCGGTCATTATATTTTATTGAATGCACAATTTCTTGCTATTGTAAACATCATTGTTTATGCCGGGGCCATCATGGTATTGTTCCTGTTTGTGATAATGCTGATGAACCTGAACAAGGAAACAGAGCCACAAAAGAACCGTTGGTTGAAGATGGCTGGTGCGGTGGCAGGGGGTTGTTTATTACTGGTGCTGGTGGCAGCATTAAAGGATACAGATGTTAAACAGCAGCAGGCATTGGTGAATGAAGGAAGCATTGGTTTGATTAAGAACCTGGGAAAAGAATTATTTACTACGTATGTAGTGCCGTTTGAGATAAGCAGTGTATTGTTCTTGAGTGCTATGGTTGGTGCGGTGGTGATTGGGAAGAAGGAGTAAAAGAAGCTTTTTATATGCCGATTAATTATTAC
>JBEBIF010000292.1:0-4638 GCA_040080515.1 Chitinophagaceae bacterium
GCTCTTAATATATATACTGCTGTTACCACAATAGACATAGCCGCTGCAATGGTGGCAATGCGGTGAAACATATCCTCATTTTGCCAGGAACCCATAAAGACAGTCATCTCTGCCACAAAGCCGCTCAATCCCGGCAAGCCTAAAGAACAAAGGCCAACGATAAAAAATACGGTGCTGATAAAAGGCATTGGTTTCATCAGGCCACCCATTTCATTTACCATACGGGTATGTGTTCTGTCGTATATCATTCCGATGACGGCGAAGAAAAGGGCTGTCATCAGTCCGTGTGATACCATCTGCATCAATGCGCCGGTGATGGCAGTTTGCGTAAGCATGCCGATGCCGAGCAAACTAAAACCCACATGACTTACGGATGAATACGCATTGATATACTTCAAATCCTTCTGCATCATGGTGGCGAAGGCGCCATATAAAATGGCGATAGCAGAAAGTACGATGATCATGTCTGCATATTCTTTTGCGCCAGCAGGAAGTAAGTAAGTGGCTATTCTTAAACAACCATACCCGCCCAACTTCATGGAGATACCGGCGAGGAACATGGAACCGGCAGTGGGTGCAGAAGAGTGACCATCGGGAACCCAAGTGTGCAAGGGGAACAAAGCTGTGAATACTCCAAAGCCTGCAAATAATAGCGGGAATAAAATATTTTGAGTGCTTGCCGGAATAGTTGTTTTCGACAAGGTCATAATATCAAAACTATGTCCGCCGGAAAAGTACAGACCTAACATGCCCACCAGGATCAGGGCAGAGCCACCCATCAGCATCAGGGCAAGTTTGTTGGCGCTGTATTCTTTTTTACCGCTACCCCAGATGCCGATCAGCAGGTATTTTGGAATCACAGATATTTCCAGGAAGAAGAAAAGAATGAACAGGTCTAATGAAATAAAGAAACCATAAGCGCCCAATGCCAGCAGGATGAGCAGGAAGTAAAACTCTTTGGTCATCTTTTCGATATTCCAGGAAACAAGTACCCCGGCAATAAGCACAAAAGAGGTAAGTAATATCATGGCAACTGATATACCATCCACACCAAAATGGAAATTGATATTCAGGGCAGTAAATAATTTGTGGTTCTGCTCAAACAGCATCTGGGCTGTATTGCCTGCTGCTCTTTCATTGCGGAAAGCAAACAGTAAAGCGAAAGCCAATCCCAGTTGTACTACAGAGCCGACCAGGGAGATCCATCTTACCTGTTGTTTGTTGCGGCAAAGCAATACGGCTACAGCAGTTAGTAATGGGGCTCCTATGAGTAATAAAAGGTTCATTAATTCTTATTTATCAAACGATCCTATTTCCATACATAAATAAACAATGCGGCCAGTACGATCACAGCTGCTAAAAAGTAGAGAGCATATTGCTGCACTTTCCCGGATTGCACTTTTTTAATTCCTTCGGAAACGGCCTGCGTGGCATTTCCCGTCAGGTTCATCAATCCATCCACAATGTTTCTGTCAAACCAGGCGGCTGGTCTGCCAATAAGATTGAACAGTACTTTCTTTGTTATGAACAGGTATATCTCGTCAATATAAAATTTATGATAGGCTGCTTTGTATATTCCACCTAATGAAGCAGCGATCTTTGCAGGCTTGTCATTTTGTTTGCCATACAGCCACATAGCGGCTAAGATTCCTGCAAGGCCCAATGCTACAGGAGCTATGGAGAACTGCAGATGGAAATGTGATTCCAACGGCTTGCCATCGGTGCTAACAAATTCGCCAAAAGGAATAAAACCTGCGGCGGCAGCGCCTATGCTTAATAAAATAAGCGGGAGCATCATTACAAAACCGCCTTCCTTGCCCGCCGTAGTTTTAACAGAGGCGGGTTTATCCCCCGAAGTTTTAACGGAGGAGGGGCCATGATGCTCACCATGTGCATGATGCGGCTTACTCCAAAATATATTGAAGTACAACCTGAACATATAAAAAGCGGTAAGTCCGGAGGTGATCAATGCTATATAATAGATGGCTTTATTGCCATGATAAGCTGCTAACAGTATTTCTTCTTTGCTGAAGAAACCGGCAAATGGCGGCACGCCGGCAATGGCCAAACAAGCTATTAAGAAAGTAAAGTGAGTGATAGGTAAAAATTTTCTTAAGCCGCCCATGTCCTTCATATCGTTGCTATGTATATAATGTATTACAGCGCCTGCGCCAAGGAAGAGTAATGCTTTGAACATGGCATGAGTGAACAGGTGGAACATAGAAGCGGTATAGCCCAGGCCAGCTTCACCGCCGTAGCCGGAGACACCGAGTGCAAACATCATGTAGCCGATCTGCGACATGGTGGAAAAGGCGAGCACTCTTTTAATATCCGTTTGTGTACAAGCAATGATGGCGGCAATGATGGCGGAGATAGCGCCAACCCATCCTATCATTTCTAATACAGCAGGAGTGGTGATGGCAAAAATGGGAAACAGTCTTGCTACTAAATACACACCGGCAACTACCATGGTGGCGGCATGAATCAATGCGGAAACAGGAGTAGGGCCTTCCATCGCATCGGGTAACCAGATATGCAGCGGGAACATGGCGCTTTTGCCGGCTCCGCCGATAAAGACGAGAGCGGCTCCCCAAGTGAGGGCAGAGGCACCCAGGAAAGTATGAGCTATTGCATTGGTAGCTTCTGGCGAACCGGGTGTAGTAAGCCGGTCTATCAGCGTGGCAAAATCTAAGGTGCCGGAGCTGAAGGATAATATTAATATGCCGATCAAAAAGCCGAGGTCGGCAAAGCGGGTAACGATAAATGCTTTTTTACATGCTGCTACGGCGCTTGGCCTGTCGTAGTAATAACCGATCAATAAGAAAGATGAGACACCCACCAGCTCCCAGAAAATATATATCTGGAAAATATTGCTGGCCATTACCAGCCCCAGCATAGAAAAAGTGAACAAGCCCAGGAAGGAATAATAAGTGGGGAATCTCTCTTCGCCTTTTAAATAACCCAGGCTGTAAATATGCACCATCAGCGAAACGAAGGTGACCACCACCAGCATCATAACAGATATGGGATCGAGGATGATACCCATATCTATTGAAACACCTTTGGAAAATTCCAGCCAGGTCAGTTGAAGCGGAACAAATTTTTGATAGACCCCATCCACTTTGCCAAATACAAAGAAATATTCATAAGCAAGATATAAAGCCAGGATGGTGGAAGTAAGTAAGAGAGCTGTTCCGATAAGGCCGGAACTTGCTTTCAAATATTTTCTGCCGAATAAACCCAGCAATACGAATCCGGCAAGCGGCAACAAAGGAATTAATGCTATGGTAGTTGCGTTGGGCATATTGGTTTAATACTTTAAGTCTTCAGCGTTTTCTACATCAATGGAATTATGGCTTCGGTATAAATTAATAATGATGGCAATGGCCACGGCGGCTTCGGCGGCGGCAATGGCAATAATGAAAATGGTAAAGAACAAGCCATCCATCTTCCCGGGCCACAGGTATTTATTAAAAGCAATGAAATTCAGGTTCACACTGTTCAGTATCAGCTCGATGCTCATCAGCATGGTGATCAGGTTTCGCCGGGTAAGAAAACCGTACACGCCGATAAAGAAGAGCGCAGCGCTGATGAATAAAATATGATATAATCCGGGTTCCATTGTTTATTTAATATTGCAGAAGGAATAATTGATTATTTCCCGCTACTCGTTAGGTTTATTTTTTATTTCATTGCTCTCAGGTTTCTTTTCCCGGAGGGCAATCACAATACAACCGATCATGGCGGCCAGCAGCAGCATCGAGATCACTTCAAATGGCAGGGCGTAGCCGCCATCATCCACATTAAGCATTCTGCGGCCAATATTTGCCACCGTCGGTGCTTCACCAGCAACTTCAGACCCATAAAACTCATGCTGATAGACTTGCAGCATCGTCAGCGCAAAGCCACAGAAGACGGCGAGGGCGGCAAATATTTTTCTGTCCAACCGCTGCTTGGGTAGTTTTTCTCCCGCCTGTTGCGTCAGGAAAATGGAGAAGATGATTAGTACCACGATGCCACCCACATATACTACGATCTGCACAGCGGCAATAAATTCATACTGCAACCAGAAATATAAACCGGCGATGCCGATAAGGGAGAACAGCAAATAGATAGCCGCCCGGAATATCTGCCTTGTGGAGACTGATAAGATGCCGCAACCAAGCGTTAATGCTGCCAATAAATAAAATATGATAGTTGATCCACTCATTTAATACTCTTTATTCTATAGGCCTCGAAAGTCTCCGCCAACCGGCGGAGGATTTAGGGGGCTATTCTACGCCATCCATTATTTTAGAGCCGGGGTTATTTAAAATTTTTGTCAGTTCACTTCTGTCAAACACACTGTGTTCAAATGTCTGTGCCATCTTGATGGCATCGGAAGGGCAAGCCTCAATGCACAGGTTGCACATAGTACACAGCTCCAGGTGATACACCAGTTTGTCGATGGCTTTCTTTTTCTTGCCTTCCGCATTCATTTCGTTTTTAAAGATCACTTTGATGGTGCCATTGGGGCAAGCCAGCTCGCAGGCCTGGCAGCCAGTACAACGATGCTCATTCTTTTCATCATGCGGCATCACCACTTCACCTTTGAAGCGTTCCGGCAGGTTCAGCGTTTCCCGGTTGTCAGGGTATTGC
>JBEBIF010000293.1:0-4637 GCA_040080515.1 Chitinophagaceae bacterium
GTACAGAGAAATACACATAGAATTCTATGTTTAAACTATGTTTCTATGATTCTATGTGGTTCAAATTTATTTCAAACTGACCCACTATCGAAAAAAGCAACCCCGGAAGTACGGAATTGCTTTTTTGTGATCCGGATTGGATTCAAACCAATGACCCCAAACTTAGAAGGTTTGTGCTCTATTCAGCTGAGCTACCGGACCAGGGCTATACCCTTTCAAACTGCGTACAAAAAGAAATCATTCTTAATTGGTTTGGCAGGGCACGCAAAAGTAATTTTTTTTTAGCTTGCATCCAAAGTAAAATAGAATGGACGTAAAGATCGAAGCTTCGTGGAAAGAAGTATTAAAAGCCACTTTCAGTCAGCCTTATTTTCAGCAGATCGCCTTACATATCAAAACAGAGAAATCACAGGGCAAAGTGATCTATCCGCCGGGCAGTCTTATTTTCAATGCGTTCAACACGACTCCTTTTTCCAACATCAAAGTGGTGATACTGGGACAAGATCCTTATCACGGGCCGGGACAGGCACATGGTCTTTGTTTCTCAGTACAAAACGGGGTGGCGCCTCCGCCATCGCTGGTCAATATTTTTAAAGAACTGCAGGATGATATCGGGATCAGCATTCCATCGCATGGCAATCTTACCCATTGGGCACAGCAGGGTGTGTTCTTATTAAATGCTTCTTTAACGGTGCGTGCCGGTGAGCCGATGAGCCATGCAAAGATCGGCTGGGCCGAATTTACTGATACGGTGATCAAAACCATTTCTGATAAAAAAAAGAATGTGGTCTTTCTTTTATGGGGAAAATTTGCGCAGGAAAAAAGAGTGCTGATCGATGAAAGCAAGCATTGCATCCTGCGGTCGGTACACCCCTCTCCTCTTTCTGCACATGGCGGATTCTTTGGTTGTAAACATTTTTCCAAAACCAATGAATATCTTGCATCAAAAGGGATCGATCCAATAGACTGGAGTGTATAACATGACTGTATTAAAAAACATACTGGCAAGGGTACTGGCGTTGTGGGCCATGGTTACTTTTATACTCACTTTTCTTATCGTGTTCATCCCCTCCATGTTTTGCTGGCTGATACCGGAACCAAAGGGTCAAAAGATCTTTATCGATATCTCCCGCCTGTGGATGAGTGTGTGGCTGCGGATGGTGTTTTGTCCATTTACCATTAAAGGCAGGGAGCATTTTTTAATAGGTGAGACATATATAGTTACCTGCAATCATAATTCCCTGCTGGATGTGCCGCTGTCGTGTCCGTTCATTCCGGGAGCCAATAAAACTATTGCCAAATCCACGTTTACCCGGGTGCCGCTGTTTGGGTTTTATTATATGAAAGGTTCGGTGCTGGTAAACCGGAACAATGAGATCAGCCGCAGGCAGAGTTTTGATAAAATGAAAAACATACTTGCCCGGAAAATGCATATGAGCATTTACCCGGAAGGCACCCGCAACCGTACGGATCAGCCGCTGAAGAAATTTCATGATGGCGCTTTCCGGCTGGCTACGGATACAAATACAGCGATCATACCTGCTGTGATATTCAATACTAAAAAAGTGTTGCCTGCCAACAAACCCTTCTGGTTCTGGCCGGGAAAAATAGAACTGCATTTCCTGGAAGCCATACCCGTGAACGGGCAAACCACGGAACAACTGAAAGAAAAAGTATTTGCGGTGATGAGTGACTATTACTCCCGCACTGCCCGTTAGTAATTGGAGAAATTTCTTGTCCGGTTGATCTTAAGGTCTTGCAGAATGGGCGCCTTGGGACTGATACTGAAATTGAATGAACGGGTGTAGCCAACGGGGATCACATTAATAGACATTTGCCAGCAATGCATATCCCTGTTGATAGAAAGGGTGACGTATTCGATCTTTTTGGTATCAAAATCATAGCTGCCGCTGCCGGACAATTTCCATTTATCGGTAAGGTTGAAACTGCCATTGAAATTAAATCCTGAATTGAATTTATTTTCAAACCCGCTGTAGTCTGCTTTGGGCTGGTTGAAGAATGTTAAGGAATAATTGATACCGATTTGCCAGGATATATTGAAGTCCACAAATTCGGACGGGTTTTGCTGCATGTATTGCAACAGGCGCTGCTGATCGGCGATGAGTGAGGGATCATTCAACCGTTGTTCCACCTGCTTCTTTCGTTCTTCATCTTTTTTTGCGTCTTTGGGTTTGCTTTGAAAATTGGTACCTAAAGAAATGTTTCCGCTAACCAGTCTGCCGAGGCTGAATTTTCCTCCCTGCCAGGCATATTTGGCAATATCATATCCTTTCTTGTCGGTTTGATAGGGATCTAAGGTGGTGCCGGCATTGATATTTATCTTATCAAATAAAGTGGTCCTGAAATTGATGCTTATGTGTGATAAGTTCAGTGAGTCTTTTATAAAATCATAGGAGCCGGAAAACCCGAGCCCTTCGATCAGTTTTACTTTCCGGGTTGGGCTTTCAGTAGTATCTTTTTTGGCCTTTACTTTCATCTCCAGTACGTTGTCCACCGCAAAGTTCAGTGATGCGGATTTGCGGGTTGAATTGTTCAATATAAAATACCCTCCGATCTCATTATAATATAATTCCTTATTATCCGCATCCACCTGTACTTTTTTGATCCGGCTTTTGTTAAGGTCGGGTGTATAGCTGAATCCAACAGTAGGCCTGATGGTATGCCGGATCGCCACGATATTGGATCGTTTGAACTGGTAGGTGCCGAATATGGCTGTGTTGAGTGATAAGGAAGCAGATCCCCGCTGATCGATATAGATGCCTTTGGAGGTGATCGTGTCCACTTTATTCAGCGTGGGATTCCAAACGTAGTTGGTCACCCGCTGCATCCAGGTCTGGCTGTAACTTACTCCCGGAGATACCAGTACCCTACCTCCCAAAATGGGTGGTAATGATAAAGTGATGGGTATGCTGTGATCGGCCCTCCATTCTGCCGTATCCAGCAGGTACCTGAAGAAAGGCTTTATCCCGTTCTTTCCATAAGGAAGTGAATCATAAAAACTGATGTTGTTGGAAAAGGAACCATTATAAGCGATGCCGAGTTTTTCATACCAGTTTCCGGTGCCGGTGCTGTTCTTTGCCTGGAAAGGATATAAGGTACTTACTGTAAATGCGGCATTGGGTAAATTAAGAGTGATCAGGCGCAGGGAATTATTTTGTGAATGGGTGGCGCTAAGCGACAGGTTGAATGGCTTATCCTTCCATGTTTTACTGTACGTAATAGAGGAGCCGAGCAGGTTATTATAAACGATCAGCGCATTGCCGGGAACCAGTTGATTGTATTTTGTGGAACCGGCATTTACACTGGCAGAAAAAGTAACGCCGGGTCTTGCCTTGCTGTCCATACCATGATTCCACGCTATATTGAACACATTGGTTTTTGAAAAGTCCGGGTCGTTTTTAAAATTCAATTTGGATGACCGCATACTGAGGGTAAATCCACCATTGTATTTATATCTTTTACGATAGGTCATCCGCAAACCGGCGGCCCATTCGCCATAAGAAAAAATATCACCGGACAGTTGTGCATCCCAGTATTCACTGAGTACTTTATAATAACCCAGTCCCTGCAGGCCCAATCCTCTTACTTCATCTGTAATAAAAGTGGGGCGCAATAAACCGGAGTGCCTGCCCTGGCTTAATGGATAAAAACCAAAAGGGAGGTAAATGGGTATAGGTACTCCTTCAAACTCGAGGTGAGCGGGACCAGAAACGGCGAGCTTCTGGTTGATGACTTTCATTTTGTTGGTCTTGATATCAAAGTGCGGATCATCCAGTAAACAGGTGGTGAACCGGGCCTCTTTGATAAAGGTGGTATTGGCATTTACTTTTTTAGCTGTTTCCCCGATAACAAGAAATTCACCTTGTGTGGTGTATGTATTCTTTGTAAGTCCCACCTGTGTTTTAAAATTATACCGTATGGAGTCGGCGGTAAATTCACTTTCCCCGCTTTTGAAATGTGCTGTTTCGATGATAAGGCCGGTACTGTCTTTTTTATTGACCGCTGTGACCACCTGTGTTTGCTGGTCCACTACCACCTGTGGTGCGGTGAGGGTGATGTCCTGGTATTCTGTTTTTGTCTTACCATACATCAGCACTTTTTTTGTCCCTACTAAGATCACAACAGAATCTTCCGCGGCATATTTTAATGGTGCTTCCAGTGTGTCTTTTGATAATTTTAATGAAAAGGTATCGACCCGTGATCTTATTCCGGAGGTATCACTTCCCGGGAGAGTAGCCGTATCAGCGATGAGGGTGGCCCTGTTTTTTAAAGAGTCGATTCCGCTGCGTGGCTTTGTGGTATCTGAAACGGATGTTAAAGGCTTGCGAAAATCCGGCTGTTGAATACCGCTGGCCGCTGTTTTCCACGTTAGTGTGCATAACATCGCAGCCGTTAGTATCCCGTAAAAAAAATAAATTGGCCTAAATTTGTACAGTTGCTTCATCAGGTATGGGGCAAATGTAAATGATTCTGCTTCTGCATCCTATGCGGAAAACCAAACAATTTGTAAATATTCCGGCCACCCCATTTAAAAAAAAGAAAAACCATGATTAAACGAACCTTGATCTTCTTTCTTATCGCTTCCTTTTGTGTTTCCACTTTTTCATTCATAACAA
>JBEBIF010000294.1:0-4626 GCA_040080515.1 Chitinophagaceae bacterium
TTATTCGTCACTACAACATTTTCACATCCCCATTTAATAATATTATCTTTTAGAATATTTGCTCTCGAACGGATCACTTCATTACTTACCAGCAGGCTATCCTTTGAAATAAGCGAATGGATATGTGTTGATTTACCCCCCGGCGCAGCGCAAAGATCAAGCACTTTCAATGGTTTTGTCAGGTCAACAGTTTGCTTCATTGCCTGTTCCAGAAACATACTGCTGGCTTCCTGTACATAATAGCAACCGGCATGGAAAAGCGGATCAAAGGTAAATGAAGGACGGGAGTCGAGATAGAAACCCAGTTTAACCCATGGGATTTTTGATTTTTTATTTTGAATTTTAGATTGCTTAGTGGGATTGATCCTGATGGATGTTACCTGCTCGCCGGAGCTGTGTATTTTTTCAAAGGTCTCTTTATTGAAACCATCGGTATAGATCAGTGAATGCAATAATTCTTGTGGTAGTGGCATGCTGTAAAACTATGAAGTATTGGACTATGGACGCCAGGCAATCCTCCAACCTTTACAAGTTCTTTATCTCACCAACCAGGTCCTGCAATACTTTTTTTGCATCACCAAAGAGCATCGATGTTTTCGGTTGAAAGAAAAGATCATTCTCAATACCGGCATAGCCAGGCTTCATACTCCTTTTGTTTACTATTACATTTTTGGCAAGTTCCACGTCAAGAATGGGCATACCGTATATCGGGGATGAGGGATCTGTTTTGGCAGCCGGGTTCACCACATCATTGGCACCAAGTACCAGCACCACATCAGTGGCTGCAAATTCCTCGTTGGCCTGCTCCATTTCCAACAGCTTCTCATACGGCACATCTGCTTCGGCCAGCAGTACGTTCATATGCCCCGGCATCCGGCCGGCAACAGGATGTATAGCATACCGCACTTCCACACCTTTGCTTTCTAATAATTTTTCCAGGTCGTGACAAGCATGTTGTGCCTGCGCCACCGCCAATCCATAGCCGGGTACAATATATACTTTGTGGGAATAGCTCATTAATACGGCGGTGTCACTTATTGAAATCTCTTTGTAACTGCCCTGTGCTTTGGCATCACCTGCAACCGCCTTATTACCACCACCAAACGAACCGATGAGTACATTCGCTAATGAACGGTTCATGGCTTTACACATCAGCATGGTAAGTAAAGTGCCCGCTGCACCTACAAGGATACCGCCGGTCAGCATTACTTTATTGTTATACAGGAAGCCCCCGCAGGCTGCTGCCACACCCGTAAATGAATTGAGTAATGAAATGACAACAGGCATATCAGCACCACCTATTGGCAAAACGAATAGTATACCGTATACAAAAGCAAACAAACCGATGAGCATAAATGGAATAAGCATGTTCCCAACATTTGACCGGTAGGCGAATACCGCTGATACGATCACCAATGCCAGCACGATCATATTGACAAAGTGTTGGCCTTTAAATGAAAAATCCTTTACTCTTCCATTCAATTTGCCCCAGGCAATGATACTGCCAGTATAAGAAACCGTTCCAATGATAGCACCGGCTACAATGGTGATATATAGCCCGACCGGTACCAGTTCGGCAAACGGGGTGGAACCGGCGCCATCATGAGCCCTGTAAATATGATAAAATTCTGCAGCAGAAATTAACGCGGCACATGCGCCACCCATTCCATTAAATAAGCTCACCATCTCCGGCATCGCTGTCATCTTTACTTTTTTGGCAGCTAAAAAGCCGGTCACTGTTCCTATGACAATACCTCCGAATATCCACGGATAGTTTCCGAGCTTCTCTCCATTGTCCTCATATAAAAAGATGGTGCCGAAAATGGCAAGGATCATTCCACCTGCGGCAATAAGGTTTCCCTTTCTTGCAGTGGCCGGATTAGAAAGCATCTTCAGTCCAAGGATGAACGTGACTGAGCCGATGAGATAGCAGATGGTGAGTATGTTTAACTCCATGAGTTTAGATATGATTTAATTTTGGAATTTCGAAATTGGGAAATTGGGAAAATTACTGAAAGCAAAGTGCTTCTTCGCATAAAGACAAATTTCCCAATTTCCCAATTCCACTTTTCCCAATTACTTATTTCCCAATTCCACTTTTCCCAATTCTTTATTTCTTTTTCTTCTTAAACATCTCCAGCATTCTGTCAGTTACCACAAAACCGCCGACCACATTCAACGTGCCCAGCACTACTGCCAGGAAGCCCAATATCAAAGCGAGATAATCATCATTTTCGGCTTTGCCCATTACAATGATGGCACCAATAATGACTACACCATGAATGGCATTAGCACCACTCATCAGCGGTGTATGCAGTACACTCGGCACACGGCCAATGACTTCTATGCCTACAAAGATCATCAGGATGACGATGTAGATCATTTGTTGATTTGCGGTGATCCAGTTTAATGCTGAGTCCATAGTTTTCTTATTTTGAAATTTTGGAATTTCGAAATTGGGAAATCTCTTTATCGTTAAAGACTCTTGATTCTTTAGTAAGATTTCCCAATTTCCCAATTCCACTTTTCCTAATTATTTATATCCCAATTCCACTTTTCCCAATTCTCACTTCACTCTCTCATGCACCACTTCTCCCCCATGCGTCACACAACTTCCTTTCACCAAGTCATCTTCCCAGTTCAGGTTTATCTCGCCTTCTTTGGTGATGATGAGTTGCAGGAAGTTCAATACATTTTTGCCATATAACTTACTGGCATCAGATGGCATGGTGGATTGCAGGCTTGAATTGCCAATGATGCTTACTCCATTATATTGAAATGTCTCATTGTTCTTTGTTACTGGAGTGTTACCGCCAGTGGCAGATGCCAGGTCGATGATGACGGAGCCATTGCGCATGGCCTGTATCATTTCTTCGGTAATAAGTATTGGTGCTTTCTTTCCGGGTATCTGTGCGGTGGTGATCACGATATCTGCTTTGGCGATGCTTTCAGCGATCTTTGCTTTTTGCCGTTGCATAAAGTCTTCTGATTGTTCTACAGCATAGCCACCTGCCTTACTGGCATCAGCAGCTCCTTCTACTTCTACGAATTTAGCACCCAGGCTCATCACTTCTTCTTTTACTGCTGGCCTGGTATCAAACACTTCTACCACAGCCCCTAATCTTTTGGCAGTGGCTATGGCCTGCAAACCGGCCACTCCGGCGCCGAGTATGAGCACCTTTGCAGGTGCTATGCTACCAGCTGCGGTCATGAACATCGGGAAATATCTTCCATAGGAAGCAGCAGCTGTCAGCACCGCTTTATATCCGGCTATATTGGCCTGGGAACTCAGCACATCCATTGCCTGTGCACGGGTGGTACGGGGCAACATGTCGAGAGAGAATGTGGTGATACCTGAATGGGCCCATTCTTTCATTGTGCCGGGGTTGAATAAAGGCTGATATACTCCTATGATTATTTTGGAATTTAGATTTTTGATCTCAGATTGTTCTATCGGATGGATAGTCAGTAATATGTTCGATGATTCTATTACTTCTGCTCTCGTTTTTATTTTTGCACCGGCCGTTTCGTAGGCGGCATTGTTGCAGAAGGCTTTTTCCCCTGCGCCATTTTCTACCAGTATGGTGATACCTTTCTTTGTGAGGGTGGCGACTGCTTCGGCCAAAAGCGATACTCTGGTTTCATGGGCGGGTTCTTTTAAAACACCAATCGTCATATTTAATCTGTGTTATTGGGTAGAAAATTGAATTTTCTGATGGCCGTGAAGATATTGATTTTTTGGGCAGCTGCACAGCCTGTGTGAGTGATTTTCTTCACCCGGTAACCTGTTGTTTATCATTTAATAATAATGGCTATCCTTCTCGACGCAGAAAGGGAAGACGAGATATAGGGAGAAATGATTCGCCCAGAGGAGAAGGAGAGAAAGAGTTAGTCGAAACTCCGTTTCGCCTGCCTTTGCAGCCATGTTTTCCTGTATTCTCTTTTGCTCTTTCTCCTCTGGGCGATATATATCTCTTTTGCCGTCCGAATGGTGCAAATACTAAAAACGTATACTGAAATCCTGCTTTTCCCGGAATTCCTGCCGGAAAAATACAATGCCGATAAAGAAAAGATCGACCGTGCAGCGGACTGAGGGATGGTTTTTTATGGTTTCCCACGCCTGCTCCATTTCACGGCTCCAGTGAATATCGTCGAAGATGAGAATAGAATCGTTATGCATTTTGGGAAGCAGTTCCAGGAAATATCTTTCGGTGGGCGCCTGCCGGTGGTTGCCGTCGATAAAAGATAGGTCTATCGATGAGAGATGAGAGATAACAGATGATAGTTTCTGATCGAAGTTTCCTTCGGTGATCGTACAGTTTTGGAGTTTTAGGTTGTAAAAGTTCTTGCTGGCGGTAGCGGCTACTTCGCTGGCGCCTTCCATGGTTATGAGTTGGGCATCGGGTTTTGCAAGGGATAAATAAGAAGTGGTGATGCCAAGCGAGGTGCCGAGTTCGAGTATAGTTTGTGGCTGGTATTGTTTTACCATCCGGAAAAGCAATTGCCCAAACTTCTTCGGTTTGGCCGCATTCTTTGCGATGGAGGCTATGGTACGCTGACCTGCCTGTCCGGCAGGCAGGTTGGTTTTGCTGATGGAAGAACCGGCACCAAGATCTTCGATGGTAA
>JBEBIF010000295.1:0-4618 GCA_040080515.1 Chitinophagaceae bacterium
TGATAAAGTGGCGCCCACAGAAGCCCGTATCCTTATCACAGGTGATAATGGGGTGGGTAAAGAACTGGTAGCCCGCTGGGTGCATGAAAAAAGCAACCGGGCCAACGGACCGATTGTAGAAGTAAACTGTGCAGCCATACCTACTGAACTGATAGAAAGCGAACTGTTTGGTCATGAAAAAGGATCTTTTACCTCTGCCATAAAGCAACGTATCGGGAAATTTGAATCTGCCAATGGGGGCACCCTATTCCTGGATGAGATAGGAGACATGAGTGCCAATGCACAGGCCAAAGTACTGCGGGCCTTGCAGGAAGGAAAGATCACAAGAGTGGGTGCAGATAAAGATATCAGTGTGGATGTGCGGGTGATCGCCGCTACCAACAAAGACCTGCTGAAAGAAGTGGAAGCAAAAAATTTCCGCCTGGACCTTTATCACCGCCTGAGTGTTATCCTCATACATGTACCATCATTGAACGACAGGCGGGATGATATCCCGTTGCTGGTAGATCAGTTCCTTACAGATATTTGTTCCGAGTATGGCATTGCTCAAAAGCCCATTGATGCCAATGCTATTTCATTGTTGCAGGAATATAACTGGACCGGAAATATCCGTGAATTAAGGAATGTGGTGGAGCGGCTGGTGATCCTTTCAGGAAAAACCATTACATCAGAAGACGTAAAAAACTATGTAATGCCGAAATAACAGTAACCTGATTTTGAAAGGCGGTGCGATCAAAGTACCGCCTTTTGTATATATACGATTGTCATTTACCGGGTTTAAACTGCTGCTTACCGCCGTTTCACAAAACTTTTAGGATTACTATTTTGATACACATATATTTACGATATTTTTGCCAGCAATAAAATACGGCTCATGCCCTTACAACATTTATTCATCGTTTATCTTATTGGTACCCTCATTGTTTTTCTGCCTTCTTTTGGTTTTGCAAAACTGTTTACCAAAGCAGGAGAACAATCCTGGAAGGCCTATGTGCCCTTTTATAACACCTGGATCATGCAAGGCCTTGCACAGCGGCCAAAGCACTGGGTATTCTGGCAATTCATTCCGGTAGTGGGATGGTTCATCAGCCCGGGCATCTTTATTGAGTTTGTAAAATTGTTTGGCAAATTTGGATTAGGTGCACATACCGCCGCTTCACTGGCCGGACCGGTCTATTTTCCTTATCTCGCCATAAAAGAAGATCCCAAATTCATTGGCCCCGAAGCGGTGAGGAAGCACAAGAAAAAAGGCTGGAGAGAATGGGTGGATGCCGCCATATTTGCTGTAGTAGCTGCCACATTGATACGCACCTTTATTTTTGAAGCTTATACGATCCCTTCCGGTTCGATGGAAAAGACCTTACTGATCAAAGATTTTCTTTTTGTAAGCAAATTGAGCTATGGCCCCCGCATACCTAACACTCCTTTATCAGTTCCCTTTGTACATAATTATATGCCTGTTGGCAATGGCCGGTCTTATATCAGATCCGTACAGTTGCCTTATATCCGCTGGTTTGCATCACCGGTAAAACGGGGCGATGCAGTGGTATTTAATTTTCCGGCAGGTGATACAGTCATTCATGCAAAGGATTTTGAATCGGCCAATCCCTATTACGATATTAAGCGCCGGGCAGCAGCTGGCCGTATGGAAGATAAAATGGTATTAGCCGATCCGGTTAATTATCCCATCATGGTCCATCCGGTTGATAAAACGGACAACTATATCAAGCGTTGTGTGGGAGTGGCCGGAGATATGCTGGAGGTAAGAAAGGGAGTGGTCTTTATTAATGGTACAGAACAACCCTTGCCTCCCAATAGTGAAACCAATTATATTGTGACCACAAAGCAACCCCCCGATCCGGAAGTATTAAAGGATGATTATAACGTGGATTATGATAAGGGCGAGTATGAGAGTGTTGGCGCCAACGCTTACCGGATGTTATTGACCGCAAAAGCTAAAGACAAAATGATGCAAAGTGGTTTTGCCATTTCCATTATCCCTGATGAATCTTATAACGGCGGTGGTGGTGATGTGTTTCCGTATGATACATTACATAAATGGTCAAGGGATAATTATGGACCTGTGTGGATACCCAAAAAAGGAATGCCACTGAAGTTGTCTTTAGAGAATTATGCTATTTATGAAAGGGCAATAACCTTTTATGAGCGGAATGATTTTTATCAGAAAGACGGAAAGTTTTATCTCAATGGAAAAGAGATAACGGAGTACACTTTTAAAATGGATTATTACTGGATGATGGGAGATAACCGGCAGGGGTCGCAGGACAGCCGCTATTGGGGTTTTGTTCCTGAAGACCGCATTGTAGGTAAAGCCTGGATGATCTGGTTCAGCTGGGAAGGCGGGCCACGGTGGAAACGGTTGTTCCGTATTGTAAAATAACCTAACTTTAAATGCCCTTGATCAATATCAGGGGCATTGTTGTGTTTAACCGAATCTATTGAAATGAAAGAAAATAAGTTTGAATTCAGTTACGAATTATACAATGATGTAAGCGAACTGGATGAAAAGGATGCCTGGCTGCTCAACGAAGCAAGACAGGTGACAGAGCAGGCCTATGCCCCTTATTCTAACTTCTATGTTGGTGCAGCCGCCATGCTTGCCAATGGTGAAGTGGTGGCCGGTACCAACCAGGAGAATGCTTCTTATCCCGTAGGTATCTGTGCGGAAAGAGTCTTGCTGGGCAATGCTGCTACTTTATTTCCGGGAGTGGCAATTGAAACGCTTGCCATCAGCTACAATAGCGAAACCGTGAAAAGCAATCATCCTATCTCACCCTGTGGTATGTGCCGGCAGGCATTACTGGAATATGAAACCCGTTTGAAAAAACCGATACGGCTGATACTCGCCGGTATGGAGGGTAAGATACAGGTCATTAAAACCGCCTCTTTACTACTCCCTTTTGCCTTCACCAGTGATGAATTGAAATGACACCGTTGGCCAAACGGATACTATTGGGGCCATCTCTCCATTAGATACTGTTGTCCGCAGGCAATGCCCTTAAAACAAGGTTTGTACGCCATACGCCACCTTTGCTTCATGTTCCAGCAACCATTTCTTGCGCCATAAGCCACCACCATAGCCGGTCAGTTCCCGGTTGCTGCCTATTACCCGGTGACAGGGAACGATGATAGCAATATTGTTCTTGCCATTTGCATTGGCTACTGCCCGTGTGGCTTTGGAATCGCCGGTCCTGCGGGCCAGGTCTAAATAGCTGATGGTTTTACCAAAAGGGATCAATACCAGTTCATTCCAAACACCCTGCTGAAAAGGAGTGCCCTGCTGGTGCAAGGGTAATTCAAATTGCCGCCGTTGTCCATTAAAATACTGGATCAGCTGCTCCACACAATTGATGAGCATGGGAGGAAAATTTCTTTTCTTGCCTTCCGGCTTTTGTGAAGTGTCGTGAAAGGTGACCTCACTGATAAAGTGATCCGTGCCGCTGATCTTTAAGAGGCCAACAGGAGAGTGGTAATATGTAGAAAGCGTATCAGCCAATTTTTTGTCCGTTTGTAACCGCCTTATCAGGCTGCAATAAAATTACATCATTGTTTTCATCATATACACCCAGCACCAGGCATTCGCTGATGAACCCGGCAATTTGTTTGGGAGGGAAATTGATCACTGCAATGACCTGCCTGTTTTCCAGGTCTTCTTTTTTGTAATGTACTGTTATTTGTGCGGATGATCTTTTGATACCGATCTCAGGGCCAAAGTCGATGGTCATCTGGTAGGCTGGTTTTTTTGCTTTAGGGAAATCGGTTACGGCAATGATAGTACCGGTGCGGATATCTATTTTGGCAAAATCATCCCAGGTGATGGTCATTGTTTTTTCTGAAAGTTAAATAATTTTTGTGTGCAAGACGAAATATGAGTATTGTTCATGTCACCCTTTCGGGGTTTTGGTCCCTTATGTTGACGGGGTTATATTAATTTCATCCCTTTGGGATTTGATACATTTCAAATTAATAGAGTAAGTTCATCCATTCGGGATTGATGCACTCGGATGATATATTGTATTCTGTTATTTTGGGGATATGAGTATTGTTTATGTCACCCGTTCGGGGTTTTGGCCCCTTATGTTGACAGGGGTTATATTAATTTCATCCCTTTGGGATTGATGCACTCGGATGATATATTGTATTCTGTTATTGTGGGGATATGAGTATTGTTTATGTCACCCTTTCGGGGTTTTGACCCCCTTATGTTGATGGGGTTTATATTAATTTCATCCCTTTGGGATTTGATACATTTCAAAGTGATAGAGTAAGTTTATCCATTCGGGATTGATGTAACCAGGTGGCATAGCGTATCCTGTTACTATAATTCAGGTTGTAAGAAAAGCCCGGAGGGCTGACATTACTATAGACACCGCCGTAATGGATATGCATTAAACCCCGAAGGGGTGATAGTAGATTTATGTCCGGACATTACCTGGTTGTAAGATCAATTATGATGGTGTTGATGCAGGTAGCGATTGCTGACCAGGGATATGTTGCCCAAAGGCTGCGGGATAGAGCGGATACCCCCCGCTCCTGCGGGGAGTAGCAGCGATAGCCCGGACTGCAGCTGACCGGAGTTACTGCAGCCGACAGCCCC
>JBEBIF010000027.1:0-19274 GCA_040080515.1 Chitinophagaceae bacterium
GCGTATGTGCAGCCTCTACCCCGCTCGGGTGCTAAAGATGGACCAGGTATTGGGAAAAATAGAGAAAGGATATTCCGCATGCATGGTAGTGCTGGATAAAGAACTGAATGTAAAAAGGCTGCTTTGTTAACAGCGAAACACATGTTGAAACAACGATCATCTCAACTACTAGTTACCTTAATAGTATGGCTTTTGCAAAGCAATGCTGCGATGGCACAGCCCGGAGAAAAAAGGATACAGTATCCGGCGGCATTACAAAACTCTTATTATGGAGTAAATATCGGGTACATCAATTATCCATTTACCACTGCACATATGGAGCCCGGGTTTGCTGCAGGTTCTATCCAAATTCCCCGTATGGCCGTGCGGCTGGTACTTTATGGCCACCAGTTCAATAAATACCTGTCTGCGCAAATTACTTATATGCGGCCGGTGGACTGGGTGAAGTATAAAAATATTAATGGCGATCAAAAAAGCCATTCTGTGTGGATGAATGTGGCCGGACTAACTGCGGCGTCAACAGTACCGGTTAGTAAACGATTCTCTTTGTTTGCCGAAGCTGGTTTGGGAATCATCACCCGAAAGGGATTTGAAATAAATAATGTTCCGGTAGTAAAAAGTGCTGTCTATGGAACACTACTGGCGGGTGGTGCTTTGCAATATCACCTTAATAAGAAGTGGGACTTGCAACTAAGTGGAGCCTGGTCACCAGCCCGTGCAAAGGAAAAACAACCGGCCACCACTTTTTATTCAGCTGGGTTCAATTATTATATGCGGCCTTTGTCCAAAGAAAGAGTGGAAAGAAACATAAAGAGCAATTACTTTTTTCCACGGCAGATCATACAGGCTGGCTACACTACCAACAGCCTGGGTTATGGGGTGAACGATGCCGTATCCAAAGGCCCCATCCCTATTTTTTGGGGCGGCGAAGCTCATTTGCAACAAGGCATTTCTATCAATTACCAGCGCAATATTTTTCATGCCCGTAAAGTATTTGCTTTTGACTGGGGCGTTGGTGCAGGCTGGTGGCAAAGCAGGGATAATAAAAATAATTTTTTTACAGTGTCGGCTTATCCAGTACTTAAGTTCATGACGGTGCGGTCAAAGCCGTTCGACCTGTTTTTTGAATACTCGGTAGCAGGCCCCACGTTTATTTCAAAGACCCTTATTGATACAAAGCAAACGGGGAAGCAATTTACATTCCAGGATTTTATGGGCATAGGGATCATTGCCGGTAAAAACAGGAACCTGAATGCCGGTATCCGTATTGCACATTTTTCCAATGGCAATATCTATCCGCAAAACGACGGAGTGAAAGTGCCGCTTACTTTTAATCTCGGGTATGTGATCAAATAGGTTCCTCACGCATTATACATCCATTGCCGGAACTGGGAAGAATTTTCCTGGCTGATAACGATATGATGATTCAGTTCGGGAATATTCAATTCCAGCAACAGTTTTACTTTTTCATATGTTTTATATCCCCTGATATAATTGATGTTCACAATGTACTGCCTGTTCACCCGGAAGAACTGGCTGTTGTCCAGTAATTCTTCCAGGTCGCTCAGGTTGCTTTCGGCAATATATTTTTTACCGGCTACATCGGTCACGAACACCAGCTTGTTTTCTGTATAGAACAATACAATATCATCCATTCTCAGGGAGATATACTCCATACCCCTTTTTACTACCAGCCTGCTTTTTTTACGAACGCTGCCATATTGTATCAGCCGTTCCATGGAATGAGTGTGGCCGAGGAAATGTTTTTCCAGCATCTTGTATTTGTCAAAGGCTTCTTTTAGTTCCTGTTCATCCACTGGTTTTAATAAATAATCGATGCCGTTGTAAGTAAAGGCATTCAGCATGAACTCATCATAGGCCGTTGTAAATATCACCGGCGTTTTAATGGGCACTTCTTTGAATATCTCAAAGGAGTGTCCGTCGGCAAGCTGTACATCGCTGAAAATAATATCCACATCCGGGCCTGCCGAAAAATAGGCGATGCTTTCTGCCACCGAGCTAAGCACCGCTTCGATCTGTACTTCTGCAGAGATCTCTGTTAAAGCATGGGCCAGGGCTTTGCTGGCCAGCTTCTCGTCTTCAATGATTACTGTTTTTGTCATGGCTTTGATTTTAGGGTTGTTTTATAATGGGCAGCTTTACAGTAAAGGATTCTTTTGTTGTTTCTACCAGGATGTCTTTCCGGCAGATCAGTTTGAACCGGGAGCTGAGATTCTTTAACCCGATATTGGTAGAGTTCACAGAGTAAGGCTTTGGGCGGATATTGTTACTTACTTTCAGGTAATGCCCATTCATAGCAATGCTGATGACGAGGGGCCTTTCTGCTGAAAACTCGTTGTGCTTAATGGCATTCTCAATTAAAACCTGCAGGGCACAAGGGGGAATCATAATGGCGGTATCATTATCATTCAGCGTCATTAGCAGCTGTAGTTTCTTTTCATATCGTATCTCCAGCAGGTAGAAATAATTATTAATAAACGAGATCTCGTCCCGCAACGGGATCAGCTCCCGGGTTTTATTCAACAGAAAGTATTTGAAGACCTGCGCCAGGTTATTGTTGAATAAATGTGCCTGCATCGGGTTGTTAAGAATCAGGTGATTCATCGCATTGAGGGAGTTGAAAACAAAATGCGGGTCCATTTGATTGGTCAATACCAGCAATTCTGCCTGGGATAATTCTCTGCCCATTTCATTCACCAGCAGGGTATCTCTTTCTCTTTCATTTGTAAGAAATAATATTTCATAGATGAGTGTAAAAACGGTGACTGCCAGGATGCACAGCGTTATGAATTTCCACATTGTATCACTGCTGTATGTTTCACCGGAAGCTTTAAGCCATACTAAAAATGAAAAACCACCAATGCTGGCCCCATAAAGAGAAGATGCGGTGCAAACAGTAATGATCTTGGTGAACGGGTTTGCATTAGATGGAAATAAAAGACGAAAACGCCGGTGCATCCAATGGCTGCCTGCCCAAATGGTAAAAGAAGTAAGTATGAAAAAAGAATTGGCTGCGGCTAATTGCAGCAGGGAATAGTTAGTATAGGTCACTAACCCGGCAATGGCCGGGAGTGACACTCCGAGGAGCGGGATGAATAGTATGCGTAAATAGGTGTCCCTTGTCATAGCGGTTAGAGCTGTGATGAAAATAATTTACGCCGGTTAGAAAGTAGTTCATGTGTAGCTACGTGTATGGTAAGGACAACACCGCCGTTCTGTTCGCTGTCTGGTGGTTCGTAATTTGTTTCCCCGGAAATATATACTTACAAGCGGTATGATAGTATCATGATAATGTAAACGTACAGATGATGTGTTTATTACTAAACAACTGTTCGTAGCACGACCGCAAATACCGGCAATTGTTACGCTTCGATGACATTGCTGCTGCAAGAGGTTATTTTCTTTTTTGTACCAAAGCTCCTGTCATGGTTCGGTATCTATTATTCATGCTTCAGTTATAAACAGCGGATTTTTTGTAGCACATCGAAGCAGCTCTTTGTCCTGCTTAATGGAAATAGAAATGATTCTTCAGAAAAAATTAACATTATGAAAAAGCTGCTACTCACTGTTGTGTTATTTATTGCGGGCTATTCTTTAGTGCTTGCACAAAGAACGGTCTCGGGAAAAGTAACAGACAAAAAGGACGGAGCACCGCTGCCGGGTGTTTCTGTAAGTGTAAAAGGAGGCAACACTACGGTACAAACAAATTCCCAGGGGGAGTTTTCACTATCCGGATTGTCTTCGAATGCCACATTGGTATTCTCAATTGTCAGTTATAAAACGATTGAAACAAAATTGACCGGTGACAATACCATCAACGTAACGCTGGAAGAAAGCGCACAGCAACTGACGGAAGTAATTGTGACAGCCAACGCTGTAAAGCGGGAAGCCCGGAGCGTAGGCTATGCCCAATCCACCATTAATAATACAGAGCTTACAAAAGGGAAAGACAGAAGTGTATTAAATTCCCTGCAGGGAAAAGTGGCTGGTGTACAAATTTCCAGCAGCTCCGGTGGTGTGGGCAGTTCTACCCGTATCGTATTCAGGGGCGGCTCTTCTATTACCGGCAACAACCAGGCATTGATA
Organism: Chitinophagaceae bacterium; assembly: GCA_040080515.1. Taxonomy (GTDB): domain Bacteria; phylum Bacteroidota; class Bacteroidia; order Chitinophagales; family Chitinophagaceae; genus JJ008. Next base: position 4,108 of record JBEBIF010000027.1, read on the forward strand.
GTAGTGGATGGTATCCCTATTGATAACTCACAAACAGACGCAGGTGATAACCTGAATAACCAGGTGGATGCCGGCAACCGGGGCAATGATATTAACCCGGATGATGTAGAATCCGTTACTTTATTAAAAGGACCGGCCGCTGCAGCCTTATATGGTACCCGTGCTGCAAATGGTGCGTTGATCATTACCACTAAAACAGGAAAAAGCCTGAAAGGAAAACGGTCAGAGATACTCTTCAGTACTTCTTATAACCTGGAAACTATTTTAAAACTGCCCGAATACCAGAATGAATACGGACAGGGCGGACAAGGCGCTCCCGACTCAAGAGAGAACTTCAGCTGGGGACCAAGATTTGACGGAGCTGTAAAACCCTGGGGGCAACAGATCGGCGATTCACAAAGAGTGAAACCTTATTCAGGATTGAAGAATAATGTGAAAGAGTTTTTTGATATCGGAAGAACACTGACCAACAATATTTCATTTGCACAAAACAATGAAAAGAGCAGCTACTTCCTTTCTTTTAATAACGTAGATCAGAAAGGAGTAATGCCCGGCACCTCTTACAAACGCAACTCCGTAAAACTTTCCGGCACAGCAGATCTTTCTGAAAAATTCTACAGCTCTGCCAGTATTAATTATATAAGGGCCAAAGGAGATCTGTCTGTACAGGGACAGGGATCTTCTCCCTACGACCAGGTGTTACAAACACCAAGAGACATTTCTTTACTCGAACTAAAAGATTACAAAAGTAAATTCAACGACCTGAATGGTTATTACGGCGCTTACACCGTGAACCCCTGGTATATCCTCGGCGAAGATTCTTATACCTCCGTTATGGACAGGATATTGGGCAATGCACAAGTAGGATTTAAACCGGTAAAATGGCTGGACATCAGCTTACGGGTTGGTACAGATGTATCCAGCGACAAGCGGAAACAAATTGATTCTAAAAGAGTGATCGATCCCAACGGCCAGAATGCCGGAAATAATTTTGCAGGCCGTTATTCAGAAACAACGATCAATATCCGGGAGTTCACTTCCGACCTGATAGCCACGGCAAAAAGGAACCTTACAAAGGACCTGGCACTAAGTGTATTGCTGGGACATAATATAAGACAGCGGAATATTGACAACCAGTTCAGCCAGATCAATTCTCTTACTATTCCTTTTTATTATAACCTGGCCAATTCTGCACAGCCACCAGTGTCCACCAACTTCTATAGTATCCGCCGCCTGTATGGTGTGTACTCCGACATCAACCTGTCGTTCAGAAATTATTTATTCCTTGGTATTACCGGCAGAAACGACTGGTCATCCACTTTGCCCAAAGGCAAAAACAATTTCTTTTATCCCAGTGTGAACAGCTCTTTTGTGTTCAGCGAAGCATTGAAGATGCCGAAATTTATTTCTTATGGAAAAGTAAGGGCCAGTGCCGCACAGGTGGGTAACGATGCAGCGCCTTATTTGCTGGAGTCTGTATTCATCACCGGAACTGTTACAGACGGACAATTGAATTCACAAGTGAACTTCCCATTGAATGGTATTCCCGGCTTTACCCAGGGAAATATAATTGGCAACCCGGGTATCAGGCCGGAAATAACCACCTCTTATGAAGCCGGGCTGGAACTGGGACTGTTCAATAACCGGATAACATTTGAAGGAACCATTTATTCCAACAGAAGTAAAGACCAGATCATTACCGTTCCTATTGCGGCCACTTCAGGCTATACCACGCAAACATTGAATGCAGGTCTTATCACTAATAAAGGAATAGAACTATTGTTAAGAGGAACACCAGTGAAGAATAAAAATTTCTCCTGGGATGTAACTGCCACTTTTACCCGCAACAGGAATAAAGTAGTGGAGCTGTTCCCCGGTACGGAACAATTAGCTCTCGGAGGATTTACGGGAGGTACCGTAGTGGCACAGGTGGGTCAGCCATATGGCTCTTTCTTTGGCTCTTCCTTCTTAAGAAGCCCGGATGGAAATATTGTAGTGGATGCTACAACAGGTTATCCCATTGCCGACCCGGTAGCTAAGATACATGGGAATGTGCAGCCGGATTTCCTGGCCGGATTGAACAACAGTTTTTCTTACAAGAATTTCTCCCTGTCATTTTTGTTTGATGCAAGAAAGGGCGGTGTCTTTTTTTCCAGAACAAAATCATTGCAGGAGTTTGTAGGTACCGATCCACGTACCTTATATAATAACAGAACTCCGTTTGTAGTGCCCGGCAGTGTGATCCTTGCGCCAGACGGAAAATATGTTCCGAATACAACACCTGTTCAGAATGCAGAGAACTACTGGACATCCTTCAGCTCGCCCACAGCAATGGAACACCTGGTGGATGCCAGCTTCATCAAACTAAGAGAAGCTTCCCTTACGTACCGGCTGCCGGCCAGTTTATTTAAGAACAAAGGAATAAAAGGAGTGACTGTAGGAATATCCGGAAGGAACCTTTGGTTGAAAACACCGAAAGAGAATACCTATGCTGATCCTGAAGCCAGCTCATTTGGAACAGGTAATGTACAGGGGTTTGAGTATGGTACTATTCCTTCATTAAGAAACTATGGCGCTAACGTAAGGATATCATTTTAATAAACATTAAAAAGAAAGTTATGAGAACGATACGATTATTACAATTCACCGTGGCAGCAGTATTGTTAGTATCTGCAACATCCTGTAAAAAGAATTACCTGGATGTGAATGTGGACCCGAACAATCCTACCAAGGCCACCGTGGACCTGGTGCTGCCAACAGCATTAGGCTATGCTGCCTATAATTTGGGAAACCCTTACCAGGTATTGGGCGGATTCTGGGGACAAGTATGGACACAAGGTCCTACCGGAAGCCAGTTTCAGACCTATGATCAGTACAGCATCACCAGCAGCAGCTTCGACAGGCAATGGATAAACATGTATGCCGGTCCGCTGAATGATTTTAAGTATATAATAGAAGAAGCCACCAAAGACGGGAATAGAAACTACGCCGCTATTGGAAAAATAATGCAGGCCTACCTCTTTCAAATAATGACAGATCTGCATGGCGATATCCCTTTTTCACAAGCGCTGCAGGGCGGAGCAGGTGTAATAGCACCAAAGTTCGATTCGCAGCAGGAAGTATATGATGGACTGATAAAATTAGTGAATGATGGACTGGCATTGATCGATGAAGCCAGCACCACGCATCCCGGTGCTGACGATTTCTTCTATCACGGTGATATGCACCAGTGGACAAAATTTGCCAATACACTAAAGTTGAAGATATACCTGCGCCAGGCTTATGTACGGCCTACGGTGGCGCAAGCAGGCATACAGGCTATGTATGCTGCAGGAGATGAATTCATTGACCAGGGTGATGAGGCAGCGGTACCATTCAGCAATGCCACCTTCAATCAGCACCCGTTGTTTGCACATATTGCATCGGTGGGTGAGTTTAATATTTTAGCCAGTCAAACGGCGCTGGGTTCTTTGCTGGCATTGAATGATCCACGGGCAGATATTTTTTACAGAAGAGCAACAGCAGCACCTAATACCGGCAATCATGTCGGCATCGTACAGGGCAATGGAAGAAATCTTCCCAACCCCGCATCACTGAATGACCGCCAGTTTTCAAAACCCGGCGCAGCAGTAGGTGGTCCCGGCGGGCCGGCAGCAAGAGTGATATTTATCAGTGAGGCGGAAAGTTATTTTTTGCAGGCAGAAGCAGTGGCAAGAGGCTGGGGAACAGGTGATGCAGAGTCGTTGTATTATGATGGTATCGCCTTGTCCTTTTTAAGCTGGGGATTAACGATAGGACAATTCAATACCTATGCTTCACAAGCAGCCATTGACTTTCCTGTGGCCGGTACACTGGAAGATAAAGTGAAAGCGATCATCTTTCAAAAATGGACCAGCTTCTGTGGTTCAGAAAATGTAGAAGCCTGGACAGAATGGAGAAGGACCGGTTACCCTGATATCTTCACCGTATCTGCCACCAGCAATATTGGAAATAAGTTTCCAACCCGCTTATTGTACCCGGATTCTGAAATTACCAGCAATCCCAATACACCGGCACAAAAAACAGTATCGGACAAAGTATGGTGGGATGTAAATACAACCGGCCAAAACTGATCTTTAATTTAAAAACATCCAACAATGAAACAGATAATCAAAATAGCAATACTATCAGTCCTGCCACTGTTGTTACTGACAGGTTGCAAAAAAGAAACTACTGCCGGTGTCTCCAAGCCGGTAAAAGTAAGTTTCCCGGAGATAACACTGAAAGGCGAAGAACTGGTGATCATTCCCACCGGAGGCACCTATACCGATGCCGGCGCAAAATTAAAAGATGATATTACCGGCGCCATCACAGATATACAACCAACGTCCAACCCGGTGAATACGGCCCAGCCCGGTTTGTATGTGGTAACCTTCAGCGCTGCCAATGCCAATGGATTTGAGGCAACTGCTTCAAGGCTGGTAGCGGTGACCAGCGTTACCAGTGTTGTAAACCGGGCAGGAACTTACCTGCGGCCGGCAACAGGCGTCAACTGTTATATCACCAAACTGGCAGAGGGTGTTTATGAATTAAAAAATCCCGGAGGCGCCGGGGTTAGTCCCAATACAACAACGATCATGGTGGAAACAGCACCTAATGTATATATATGTCCGCCGCAACCAACAGATTTTGGCACCATGTCTGTGATCAATATCAGTTTTAATGCTACCGGTGTTACCTGGAATGTGATCAACCCGGGCTTTGGTACCGGTACCCGGACCTTTATAAAACAATAGACGATACCAATGTAGTTTTTAATAATAGAACAGTACACTGTTCGGCTGTGATGCTGTGAAGGATTGAAGGTGTCCTGGCTTTAGCAGATCATAGCCTGTTTCTGATTGCCACTCTTTTTAAAGAGTGGCTTTTTTATGGATAAGCGGCGCTGAAAGCCGATATAGGAAACCAATTTTTTTTTAGTAAGGAAATTTCATGTCCGGGTATATGAGAAAATAAAAAGAAAAATAACCGTTGTAACTTTAGTAAAGAAAATTTCCCCACCACACATTACAGCAACGATTTCTCATGTTAAGCGTAAAAGCATATTAAGGCGTAACGCAGGTGGTTTTCTAACCGGCCTGCTTTTTTTTTGCACTAAATTTTTTTTTTGACGCAAAAGGTTTTTATCTTTTATGCCTGAATCAAAAACCACAAAACCTTAACTAACATGAGAAAGCTTTTAGCACTGGCTGTACTATTTTCAGCCATTACCTCCATTATTTATTTTTCTTCCTGTAACAACAAAAAATCATCATCCACGCCAACGGCAGACAGCGGCGACTCCGTAAAAAAAGTATTGGAGCGGGGTGAATACATTGCCACCCGGGTTGCCGTTTGTATTGACTGCCACAGTAAAAGGGATACCAGCCTGTTCTCTATGCCGGTGGTACCCGGTACAGAAGGTGGCGGTGCCGGATTTCCATTTGGCAAAGCGGAAGCTGTTCCCGGGGAAGTAACGCCGCCCAACATCACGCCTTATGCACTAAAAGACTGGACGGATGCGGAGATCATTAAAGCGATAACTGGTGGTATCAATAAGAAAGGTGATACGCTGTTCCCCATTATGCCTTATCCGCACTACAGTAAAATGGCAAAAGAGGATGTACTTGCTGTGGTGGCTTATTTAAAATCATTAAAGTCTATTGAAGGGACCGTTCCGCCACGGAAATTCTTTATCCCTGCCAGTATGTTTGGCCCGCTGCCAGCAGGTACTATTGAAGAAAATAAAATGCCTGACCCTGCTGATAAAGTAAAGTATGGAGAATATATAACTAATATGGCTGCCTGTGCCGATTGCCATACACCTATGGGACCACAGGGCCCCGATTTCAGCAAAGTATTTTCCGGCGGATTTGTGTTTGATCTTCCGATGATGAAAGTGGCGGTTTCTAATATTACTCCCGACAGTGCCACCGGTATCGGCAGCTGGACAGAAGAGATGTTTGTAGCCAGGTTCAAAAACAATTCTTCTGATGCCGTGGTGAATCAAAAACCCGGCAGACAAAATTCTATAATGCCCTGGTACATGTATGGCAAAATGAAAGAGGAAGACCTGAAAGCTATTTATGCGTACCTGAGAACGGTGAAGCCGATCAGTAACAAAGTGGAGAAGTATCCAAAGTGATTGTTTGTAAAGAGATAAATGTAAAATAAAAGGGGCTGTCTCAGAATTAATTACAACACAGAGATACAGAGAAACAGAGTTACACGGGGAATCAATTTACAAAGATGTATTCTCTGTGGAAACTCCAACCCTCTGTTACTCTGTGTTTAACACTTTGCCTTTTGAGACAGCCACTTTTTCTTTCAATAATGCATTCATTTTACTTTCTCCAGCACCCACACATCATTACTGTACACAAATTCTGTTTCTGTTGTTCCCTTTTTAAAGCCACCATATTTTCCGCCGGTCATGTATAGTTTTCCATTTAACACGGTAGCAGCTATTCCGCCTCTTGGTGTCCAGGGTGCATCCTGTTCCTGCCAGTTGCGGCCGTCATCACTTACATAAACCTTGCTGGCAAACTGGCCATTGCGATTGCAGCCGAGCAACCAGATCTTATCATCAAATACTACCGGTGTAAAGCCGAACAATGTGGCATCGGTTATTTTATCAACTACTTTGCTCCAGTGTATGGCATCATCAGACACCCATACGTCATCAGCAAGCATATACAGTTTGTTTTTAAAAACAATAAAATTCTGACTGTTCCTTTTGCCAAATGGAAGTGCATTGGCTTCTTTTGTCCATTGTACCCCGTCTGCAGAGCTCCAGGCATCATCAAAACTTTGATTGCCATCGGCGGTACCGCCAAATATCCAGATCTTATTCTTGAAAACGACAGGGTGATAGAAAAAGCGTTCCGGTAAATTGCTTTTTACAGCTATCGTTTGCCATGTTTTAAGGTCACTGGTTTGTGTTATCGGTGTGCTTAGTGCATACTTTTCAATATTGCCTTCAAAATGGCCAAGACCCAAAATAGAATTATTGAATTGTATATAATCCAGAAAGGCAAGGTTATTAATACTGTTGGGCAATAAAGATTTTGTCCACTGCTTTCCATCAGCAGAATAATAGTTTCCATCGGGGTGAAATGCCCAGAGCAGACTGTTATGAGTGAATAGTTGAAAGTTGTAATTTTTTTTAAACAGGGCATTCTCTGTAAGCATCGTCCATTTATAACCTTTTGGATCGACAGGGAGGTCAATTGTTTTGTTTCTGCGGTCTTTGCCGGTAAAGGCTGCCAGTGAAATACAACTGACCAGGAAAAGAGTGAAGGCAATTGGTAATAAGCGTTGTTTCATGATGTGTGATTTTGAAGCAAGCTACTACCCCCAAACAGCCGGCGCAAACGGTTTATACCAACTGTACAGAATACTTGACGAGAGGAATGTTATTCGTCTTTAAAATTTTCTCTTGAAAAGGTATCGGGTTGTGCATGGTCGCCTTCTTCAAAATCAAAATTGACAAACCGGATGCCGGGTATCTCTGTAAGATTATACACTGCAGTGGCCAGGTACATGGTGGGCCCGGTGGAGCCCATTCGCTGGGTGAGAAAGGTAGCGTCGGCGATCTTCAGGTAGAGGGTATCGCCGGAGGTCTTCACCAGTTCCAGTTTGATATTGGGATTACCGGTATTAATAAAATTAATAACAAGCGGTACGGTCAGCGAATCAAGGCCGGTTGTTTCCACTTTCCTCATTTCCAGTCTTCCGGAAGAATCATTTAATGCAGCTTCCCAGGAATAAGTATTCTCAGCCGGGATACTATCAGCATCAGCACCGGGTTGGTCTGCATTATTATTGCCGCAGGAGGCGGTAATGATAGAAAAACAAAGAAGAACGTAAATGGCTTTCATATCCTTATTGTTTATTAATAAAGATACTGCATAATGCTGTTTAATCAGGCTTTTCCACGAACTCCTTCAGGCCGGTGCCAATGATATAGTTCCAGCCTTCAGAAAAACTTTCTTTGGCAAAATCCGGATTATTGGCCGGGAATGTTTCTAATCCTTCATGTGTGAGCTTTACTCTTGTTTTATCACCTTCGGCAAACAATTCAAAATGTACAAAAGAGCTTCCTTCATAACCTTCGTATTGCCAGCTGTAGGATAGCTTTTTACCCACTACCACTTCTGTTATTTTGCAAAGATGTAAATACTCTTCGCCTGTATGCCCTTTACCAGAAAACCGGAATTCAAAACCAACAACGGGATTGAATTCGGCCAGATCAAAATACCAATCTTTCATTTGTTCTTTATCGGTAATAGCCTTCCATATTTTTTCAACCGGGGCATTGTATGTTCTTTCTATAACCAAAGGAGCTGCTTTCATACTATGTTATTTAAAAATTTGTTATGCTGTTACTGTACGGTTTGTTTTATGCCACAGGAAATAAGAAATAAACAGGAAGATAAGCGGCAGGATGAAGATATACAGCAGATCTGGAATAAACCCTGCCATTACATACACCGAATACAGTGCGCCGGCAAGATCGAAGAAGAATCCTGCATAGGTCCATTCTTTTATACTTTTAAATCCTTTTACAGGTATTAGCAATGCCACCACGCCGGCCAGCTTGGCCCAACTGATCATTGGTATGAAATATTTGGGATACCCCAGCCAGGTAAATCCGGCAACTGTTTTATCCGTCATCATAATGCCGGGCACGGCAGAGTACACCATATAGCCGGCAAATAAAATGGTTACTACCCAGTAAATAATATTGATCTTTTTCATGTTGGTTGGTTTATGTCGTTATCAGGATCATTGTTCCGCTACCTCTTTTAGTTTTTCCAGCGCTTTTGGCCAGGTGTTCTGAAAGTAGTCTTTAAACTCGTCAGTACTATCCATTTCCACGGTGAGATCTGTTTTTCCCCCGGCATCTTTTAGTGTATAGTTCTCGAAAGCGCCGGCCCAGCCTTTTACTTTTTCGCTGGTGGTGTCTTCCACTCCTTCTTTTACTTCGCCGAGATGTTTGAACGACATGAATTCATTGGGCTTGTTGGCCGCCACCATGCTTACCATACCACTGCCTTTGGGATCAAGAAACAATACTTTGGTCCCTTCTTTCCAGTTGTCTGTTTTTGCATAGGAGCCTTCCATGAAGGCCGAGGTCCATGCCCTGTAGGAAGCGTCTTCCCAGAGTGCATTCCATACTTTTTCTTTTGGGGCATTGATGCGGGCGGTAAATTGAAGCTTTTCCATATTACCTTTTTTATGTTTTATAAATTAGTTACACTGCTTTTTTCATTCCCAAATAATGTGCCTTTTGTTTGGCATTCAACTTTTCTATTGAATAGCGCAGCAGGGTGCGGGGCATGGTGGCTGCATGAAGGTCTAAAAAAGCCAATAGTCTTTTCGGGTCTTTATCTCCTGCAAAACGCAGCATCCATCCTGTTGCCTTGTGAATCAGGTCTTCCTTATCTTTTACCAGCAGCGTTGCTATTTTAAATGTATCATCAAGATCTCCTTTTCGGATAAAATAACAGGTGCTGAGTATGGCGGTCCTTCGTTCCCAGATGACCTTCGATCTTGCCAGTTTGAATAAAACAGCACGGGACTTATCAAACAGGTAACTGCCTGTCATATACAAACAGCCCAGGTCCACCAGGTCCCAGTTGTTGATCCTGTCGTGCCGCCGCATATACAATTCATAGAACTCTTTTCTTCTTCCTTCGGTGATCTTTTTACTTCTCGATTCTTTGTCCATGATGCTTACAGCACCGGCCCGTACTTCATGTATGGGACTTTCGAGCAGTTTTTCAATTTCATTTACCGGCATTCCATTATATGCAATAGCGAGTGCAAACAGTTGTCCCATCTTTACACCCATGAATATATCGCCTTCGCCGTACTGGCCTTCACCGGATTTGAAATAGCGCTGTATCTTTTTCAGTTCTTCATCGGATTGCAGCGCTTTCAGTTTTGCCACAAACTGCTTTGCTGTCAATACAATATTATTAGCAACAGGTTTCTTTTCAGTTACTGCTTTCGTTTTTTTTGCCATATATAATTATCCTGCTGCGGATCATTGCAGGTCCGCAATTATTATTTTATTCATCTTCATCATGGCCTGCATGGCCCGTCCTGCTTTTGCCCGGTCTTTATCAGCCAGCAACTGCCCGAGTACCGGCGGCACTATTTGCCAGGACACACCAAACTTATCTTTCAGCCAGCCGCACCTGCTTTCCTGTCCTCCATCTGCAGTAAGTTTATTCCAGAAATGATCGATCTCTTCCTGTGTTTCGCAGTTCACAAAAAAGGAGATGGCCTCAGTGAATTTAAACTGCGGGCCTGCATCAAACGCATAGAAACGCTGACCTTCCAGTTCGAAGACACCCGTCATTACCTGGTCTTTTGGAAACGGGGTCCCTTCTCCCCAATGGCTGATGCTTATGATCTTTGAATTTTTACCATTGGGCGCAGTGGAGAATACGGATGTATATAAATGAATGGCTTCTTCCGCTTTTCCATCAAACCACAGAAAGGGTGCTATCTTTTGCATAATGCTTATTTTAATGTTTATTAAATAGTTTACTGCTATGCTTTATTTCTTATCGATCGCTTTTACCAGTTCAGTAATGATGCGTTCTAATTCCTTTGCATTGTCTTTAACGGCTTTCAGCCCGTCGAAGTAAACGAGCCGCCGGTCTTTATAGTCTCCCTGCAGCAAAGCGGATTTTATTTTCACCACGGCCGGATGATGAAACACCAGCAGCAGCTTCTGTGTTCTGTAAGGACCAAAGGTGACGATGTCTTCTTTATAATAATAGCTGGGTGCATTCCACTTTATTCTTTCTGATAATTTTGGTGAAGCGCCTTTGATGATCTTTCGTACAGCTTCTATTTCTTTTTTGGCTGCCGGTTCCAGTTTGGCGATCCATGCTTTTACCTGTTCTTCATCAGTTGGTTTTTTTGATGTTGCCGGTTTGGCTGCTGTCTTTTCTTTTTTATCACCTGCTGCTTTACCATCATTCTCTTTTATCCGCCATTTTACAATTTTGGTAACGAGGTCGAATGGGAATGGTTGGTCTAACGGAAATTGAACGGAGCCTTTTCCCGTTTTGTAAACCGACAATTCTTTTTTAAAAGCGGCATGACCGGTTGGCGCTGCATAAAAGCCGATATGTTTTTCATACGCCGCAAAATATACCAGCACTCCTTTATACTTGTACGCAGGCATCTGGTAGCTGATGCCTTCTTCTGCGTTTGGTGCTGCCGCTTTGATCGCCTTCCGCAATTGCTCCAGTATCTTTTTTGTGGATGCCGGAAATGCGGCCAGGTATTCATCCACTGTTTTTGCTGGTGCTTTTTTTTGTTGCATATTGATCTGGTTAAAAAAGTAAGGCTTTTATTTTCCCAGGTAGTGTATCAGTTGAAATAAATTTGAACCACATAGAAACATAGTAACATAAGGTAAAACATAGAATTCTTTGTGTGTATTTCTATGTATCTATGCTCCTATGTGGTTCAGATGGCATTTAAAGGCAATCGGTTTTCAAACTGAGCCACTACCCTTTTCCAGGTTGTTCTTCAGGTTCTGCAGGTTGGTTTGCATATCTTTTCCCACCATCCGGTCCATCATCAGGTTCATGATGTTCATCGGGAATTTATTTTTTCCATAAAAGGTATTGGAAACGGTTGTTTGTCCGTCAGCGGTAGTGCTTACCGTGGTAAGGGCCTGGTTAGTGGCTTCAAATGGTTTTTTGAAACGGATCTCCACTTCCACGCTTTGGCCATCCGTTATCTTTTTTATTTCCTGCTCGCCAATGCCTACATTTTTATCATTGCTTTCCCATGCCGAGGTGGCGCCCACTGTTCCGTCGGTACCGGTGTAGGTGAGTTTTACATTCGGGTCCCTCATTACCCACACGCTGTATTGCTCCTGGTTCTTCAGCAGTTTGAGATAGTTGAATACGTCCTGCTTTGGCCTGTTGATGGTGACCTGTTTTTCTAAACGAAATTCTTTTTTAACAAGCAGGGCGATGATAAGCAGCAGTGCGACAACGCTGCCGAGCCCGATTAAAACGCTGATCAGGAAATTCATGTTTCGTTGGTTTTAGTTTATATGTTCAATAAATCCGTTGACGGAGTGGTCGTTTTAAAAACATGTCGCTCCTCTGGAGCTGAAATACATTAATGGTTTTTTCTTCTTCTACTGACATGTCGCTCCTACGGAGCTGAAATACATTAATGGTTTTTGCCTTCTTCTTCTACTGACATGTCGCTCCTCTGGAGCTGAAATACATTAATGGTTTTGCCTTCTTCTTCTACTGACATGTCGCTCCTACGGAGCTGAAATACATTAATGGTTTTTGCCTTCTTCTTCTACTGACATGTCGCTCCTACGGAGCTGAAATACATTAATGGTTTTGTTTTCTCCGGTTCTTTAATAACATTTTTATACTGACCGTGTCAATGGGTTAAAGCTAAATTATTTTTTGGTGCTTTTATCATAGTGCAGCAACCATTGGTTTCCGAACTTATCGGTGAGGTCGCCAAAAAGGGCGCCCCAAAAAGTATCGTGCAGCGGATGGGTGGCCTTACCACCTTCTGACAGTTTTGCATACGCTGTTTTTATTTCTTCTTCGCTGCTGCAGTTGAGCATCAGGGAAACGGCATTGCCTTTTATCAGCCCTTCTTCACCCACCATGTCTGAAGCCATCAGCACCAATCCGCTCTTTATAAGGGTGGAATGTAATATGCTTTCTTTCATTTGCGGCGGCAGTTGCTCACCCAACGGTGACTCGCCTATTTTTTGCAATGCCAGTTCGCCACCGAGACATTCTTTATAAAAGGTCATTGCTTCCCGGCAGTTGCCATTGAAGGTGAGGTATGAATTAATTTGTGTCATATTGTTTTACTATGATTATATATTGTCCGCCAATTTTAGGTAGTGTCTCAGTTTGAGATAAATTTGAACCACATAGTCATATAGGCTAACAATAGAAATTCACATAGCTATGTGTTCGCCTATGGCTCTATTTTTCTATGTGGTTCAGGGCATTTAAAGACAGCCTTTTTTCAAACTGAGACACTACTCAATCTTACCATGCACCGCACATCATCCATATTATAATACCATTCCAGGCAAAAACTATCCGGGTCTATTTGCGGATCAGTAAGCAGTAACTGAAACGTACGGCCAATGGCAGGGATATCTTTTCGGAATTGAAGAATATCAGTGCCGGTGTATTGCCCTTTTGGAATGATGAACGTGTCAATCGTTTCACCAGGTGCATCACCGGGCAATTGTTCTGCAGCTGCCCAATAGGCGATCACTCCTTTGCCTTCGGGACGGGAGATGCCATAATACTTTCTGCCTGCAGAATAAGGAAAGATGGCATGCAGTTGCTGATGTGCTGCCAGTACTCCTTCCGGAAACGAACTGGCTTTGATGCGGTAGCAGGGAATGTCGTTCTCTATTGTATATTTTTCCATGTGTTTTAATTACTAAACAAACCTACAATGAGAAATGAGATTTGATGGTCGGTAAAAACGACAATTCAAAGGGTTGATTGCGACAGCAGACTTACTTACTTTTATAGTATGAAACATATATCCATTTTAGTTCCGGAAATGGCGGTGGTGGAAGCGATAGCTGATCCCCGCTATATGTTTACTACGGTAAACCAATTTTTGGAAGCGGCAGGAAAGCCGGCCCTGTTCCATGTGCAACTGGTAGGTGCTACAAGGGAGGTAAAACTGGAGCGTCGTTTATTCTCTGTGCACACCGATGCATTGCTGGATGAAGTAAAAGAAACAGACCTCATTTTTATTCCTGCCATCAGCGGACCTGTTAAAGATGCAATAGCACAAAACCAGGCACTGGTGCCCTGGATCATCAACCAGTATAAGAGAGGTGCAGAAGTGGCTTCGCTTTGTATCGGCGCTTTTTTACTGGCTGATACGGGACTGCTGAATGGAAAAAGGTGTTCCACTCACTGGGGCTTTGCCAATGAATTCAGAGCGATGTACCCGAATGTGGAACTGGTGGATGGAAGTATTGTAACAGAGGAGCAGGGCATCTACTCCAGCGGTGGTGCCAACTCGTACTGGAATCTATTATTATACCTGGTGGAAAAATTTACTGACCGTGCCACGGCGATACTGGCGGCTAAATATTTTGCTATTGAAATTGACCGGGAAAGTCAGAATGCCTTTATGATGTTTAACGGGCAGCGGGGCCATGAGGATGAAGGGGTAAAGAAGGCACAGGATTTTATCGAATTAAATTTTTCTGATAAGATAACGGTGGACCAGCTGGCCGATGAATGTGCGATCGGCAGAAGAAGTTTTGAACGGCGGTTTAAAAAAGCCACTAATAATACGGTGGTGGAATATATACAACGGGTAAAAATGGAAGCGGCAAAAAGAAGTTTTGAAACAAGCCGGAAGAATATTACGGAAGTAATGTTTGATGTGGGTTATACTGATACCAAAGCCTTTCGCACTATTTTTAAAAAAGTAACGGGGCTGACGCCGGTTGAGTACAGGAATAAGTATAATAAGCAGGCTGTTGTTGAAAGTCGATAGTCAATAGTCGAAAGTCATCCGAAGGATCCTGCGGAATAGTCAGTAGCCTATAGTTCGGAGTTTCATGATACAGGTTTGCAGTTCCATGATACAAGTTCACGGTTTGAAAATACAGGTTTGCGGTTCGATGCTACAAGTTCACAGTTTAATGCTACTGGTTCCCGGTTCATTGCTAAGGTTTCCCGGTCAATTGTTTGAGGTTCCAGGTCGATTGTTAAAGGTTCCCGGTTCAATGATACGGGTTCCCGGTCCAATGATAGGGGTTCCCGGTCGTTTGCGAAGGGTATCGCATGACATTGAGGCAGGTTTCGGGTCTATTGATAGAGGTTCCAAGCCCGTTGATAAGGGTTCCGGGGCCATTGATAGCCGTTCCGGGTCTATTGATAAAGGTTCCAGGTCGATTGAATGGGGTGATTATGAGGTGGTTGTGGGGGATTACCTCACCCCAACCCCCGCCCCGGCGGGCAGGCCTCTCCACAGGTGGAGAGGGGCAAGAACCCGAAAGAGTATATTGTTTGATTGGATTCGGAGGTGGGGTGGTTGTATATATATTATGTCGTGTAAATCTGCCTGTTCACAGAATCCTTCGG
>JBEBIF010000296.1:0-4575 GCA_040080515.1 Chitinophagaceae bacterium
AGGAGCCAGAGAGAATTGTTTATTGAACTGTCAAAAGAAGAAAAGATCATTGTTGAAATACTAAAAGAAAAAGAAACAGCACATATTGATGAGATCAATATAAAAAGTGGCTTAAGCAGCAGTGCCGTGGCAGCCGCCATCCTTAACTTAGAATTACAAAATGTGATGCTATCTTTACCGGGCAAACAATACCGGCTTACCTGAACGTTTCAGGCAACATATTTGCTGGTTTGTTTGTCCGTAACAAGTACAAAAGACCTTCTGAAGATCCCATGAGAATTTTGTTTAAAGTCTTGCTCCTTTCATTTTCTGTTCTCACTGGATTATTCTCCGGTGATGCGCTGGCACAGCCTTGTACCGAATTAGGTCAAACTCCAACTACTGCCTTTTCGGTATGCGGTACTACTACTTTTCGCCAGAATCAGGTCCCGGTTTGTGCCACGAATGATCTGTTCGTTCCCGGTTGCTCCGGAGTTGCCGGAAGTGCTAATTATCAAAATAAGAACCCTTTCTTTTATAAGTTCACCTGTTATGTTTCGGGCAAACTGGCCCTTCTCATTACACCATTAGGACCAGATGAAGATTACGACTGGCAGTTGTATGATATCACCGGTCTCAATCCGAACGACATTTTTGCAAATAATAATACGCTGGTGGTTGCCGGCAACTGGTCCGGTTCTTATGGCCCTACCGGTGCTAATGCTACGGCACCACCAGGCATTCAGTGCGGTTCACTTCCGGCTGATAATATTCCCACATTTGCCCGTTGGCCCGATCTTATAGCAGGACATGACTATTTATTGATGGTCAGTCATTATACCGATTCGCAAAGCGGGTATGATCTTTCATTTAATGGCGGCACTGCTGTTATTACAGATCCAAAGATTCCGGGAATGGCCACTCTTAAACCTGACTGCGATGGAAGAACACTGACATTGAAACTGGATAAAAGAGTGCGTTGCAATACCCTTACTCCTTCCGGAAGTGAATTCAGTATTCTGCCTGCTGTAACAACAGTAGTATCTGCTGTAGCAGACTCCTGTGCTTTTGCATTTGATTTTGATGAGATAACCATCACACTTGCTTCTGCCCTGCCAAATGGCAATTACCAGGTAGTAATCAATAACGGGACTGATGGTACCACCTTGCTTGACAATTGTGATAATCCCATTCCCCGCGGCCAGTCAGTTCCTTTTTTCTATGCTATACCACAGCCCATTTTTGCAGACAGTATCGGCGCACCCGGCTGTGCACCGGATTCTGTAAAAATATATTTCCCGAAAAAGATAGCTTGTAACACCATTGCACCCAATGGAAGCGATTTTTCTATTGCGGGTCCCACACCAGTAACAGTAAGCAGCGCCGGTGGTCATTGTATCAACAACAAAACAGAATATGTGGTGGTACGGTTTGCTTCCCCGGTTTATACCAAAGGCACTTACATGGTTACCATGAAAGCAGGAGATGATGGCAGTGTGGTGATCGATGAATGCGGACAAGAGATCCCGGTACAATCATTACCGTTCATTGCTGTTGATACCGTAAATGCAGGATTCACTTATACGGAAAAACTGGGCTGCCGCAAAGACACACTCACCTTCACTCATGATGGAGCACATGATGTGATAAAATGGAACTGGGTATTTAATAATGGTACACCGGTAAGCACGCAATCGCATACCATTATCTGGCCGGCCACCAGTACCAATACAGTTAATCTGGCGGTAACGAATGGTGTATGCAGTGACTCAGCCAGCAGTACCGTGATTCTCGATAATGAAGTGATCGCCTCCTTTACAATGGCTGGCATCAACTGTCCGGAAGACGCAGTGCCAGTACTCAATACCAGCACCGGGCTGATAGATTCCTGGCGCTGGAACTTTGATGTACTGGGAACGAGTACGCTGAAAGACCCGCCTCCATTCCTTTACCCTACACTATACCGGGAAGCCTATTATACAGTAAAACTGGTAACCACCAACACTACGCTTAACTGCAGCGACAGTGCCCGGAAAACACTGACGGTGCTAGACTTTTGTCTTATCGAAGTGCCTTCTGCCTTTACTCCAAACAACGACGGGCTGAATGATTATTTCCGGCCGCACAATGCACTGAAGGCAAATAATTACGAATTCAAAGTATATAACCGCTGGGGACAACTGGTCTTTCAATCCCGCAACTGGCAGGAGAAATGGGATGGCCGCATCAATGGGGTATTGCAAAACACCGGCACCTATGTGTGGATGCTGAGTTATATCCAACAGGATACCAAACAGCCGGTTTTTAAAAAGGGTATGGTGACGTTGATCCGGTGACGAAAAATCATTTTGTCCGTTTTTCCCTCACCGCCTATCTTTGCACATGGCAACAAGAAATTCTCCCCCCAAATCAATCCCTGCAAAGTTTTTTGGCGAAGGTCTCACCTTTGATGATGTTTTGCTCATGCCCGGCTACAGCCAGGTACTCCCCCGTGATGTGGAAATAAAGACCCGCCTTACCAAAAACATAACGCTGAATGTGCCCCTGCTTTCTGCAGCAATGGACACCGTAACGGAGGCCTCCCTTGCCACGGCATTAGCGAGAGAAGGTGGCCTGGGTATCTTGCACAAGAACATGACCATTGAAAAGCAGGCAGAGCAGGTACGCAAAGTAAAAAGAAGTGAAAGCGGTTTGATCATCGACCCGGTTACTTTATTAGCAGATGCCACTATCGGTGATGCACTGCGGCTGATGCGGGAAAATAAGATCGGCGGAATTCCAATTATAGATAAAAATGGAAAACTGGTGGGCATCCTTACCAACCGGGACCTGCGCTTTGAAGACAACCCCAACCGTAAAGTAAGTGAAGTGATGACGAAAGAAAACCTCTACACCGCACCGGAAGGGACCGATCTTAAAAAAGCAGAACAGTTATTCAAAAAAACAAAAGTAGAAAAGCTGCCTATCATTAATAAGCAGGGCAAACTGACAGGCCTGTTTACGTACAGTGATATTTTAAAATTAAAAAGTCATCCCAATGCCGTGAAAGATGCCTTTGGAAGATTGCTTGTGGGTGCCGGCGTTGGAATCACCAAAGACCTGCTGGACAGGGTGGCCGCACTGCAAACAGTGGGTGCAGATGTTATCGCTCTTGACAGTGCCCACGGTCATAGCAAGGGAGTGATCGCTGCATTAAAAGAGGTGAAAAAGAATTTTAAAGGCATGAATGTGATTGCCGGTAATGTAGGTACTGCTGCCGGTGCCAAAGCATTGGCCGAAGCCGGTGCCGATGCGGTGAAAGTTGGTATCGGGCCGGGTTCTATCTGCACCACCCGTATTGTAGCAGGTGCCGGTGTGCCTCAGCTAACGGCCATACTTGAAGCGGCATCTGTATTAAAAGAAAAAAATATTCCAATCATCGCAGATGGTGGTATCCGCTATACCGGTGATATGGTAAAAGCATTGGCGGCAGGCGCCAATTGTGTAATGATGGGCAGCATCTTTGCCGGTACAGAAGAAAGTCCTGGCGAAACGATCATTTATGAAGGAAGAAAATTCAAAGAGTACCGGGGCATGGGATCGCTGGGTGCTATGGCCACGGGCAGCAGCGACCGTTATTTCCAGGATGTGGAAGATGATGTAAAGAAATTTGTACCGGAAGGCATTGAAGGCCGGGTGGCGTATAAAGGCACATTGAAAGAAATTGTGTATCAATATACCGGTGGGCTAAGGGCTGGTATGGGTTATTGCGGCGCAGCTTCTATTGAGGAATTGCAAAAAGCAACTTTTGTAAAGATCACCAATGCCGGCATGAGAGAAAGTCATGCGCATGATATTGAGATTACTAAAGAGGCGCCGAATTATAGTCGCCACTAAGTTCAACTTGTTGCATAAAAAGGAGATTGTCTCAAAAGCCGGGATTTCAACACAGAGTAACTGAGTATTTGAGTTACACAGAGAAAGCCGTTCTGAAAATCAATACTCCGTGCATCTCTGTTACTCTGTATCCCTGTGTTTAAAATACTTTTGAGACAACCTCCTTTTATTTTTTGCCTGTTGTTATTTTACAGCGTAGTCTATCTTGATAGTGATCGAAGCGGTCTTATTCTTTGAAGAAGTATTAAAAGCACCGCCATAACTGTAATCTTCATTACTGTTTTGCCCGGTGATCTGGAATACACCCATCGTAGCTTTCTTGATACGGCCCAGTCCGCTGCCGGAATTTTTGGCAATGGTGGCGGCCCGTTGTTTGGCATCGGCACTGGCTTTGGCCAGGAGGTCCACTTTCAGTTCTGATAATTTAGTATAATAATAAGAAGGTGAAGAGGAGTTGAATTCAATACCGCTTTCGATCAGCTCTGTTACTTCTCTTGATATCTTTTCTACTTTATCAATATCTTTCGATTCTACGGTAACGGTTTGCTTCAGGCTATAGCCTTTGAAATCCGTTCCGAGTTCTTTACCATCGCCATTGTAGCGGGTGTCGAATAGTTTGTCGATAGAAACAGCAGAAAAAACCATTTCTGCCTCCTGCACTCCTTTTCCTTTGAGGTAGATGCGGATCTTGTTTTCGTCATCTTTCAATTGGGTGTAGGC
>JBEBIF010000028.1:0-18959 GCA_040080515.1 Chitinophagaceae bacterium
ATATTGAATTGCCGGTGATGAAAGATTGATAAGGGCTGATCTGAAAGACACACTCCGAAATTATTTTTTCCTGGCGGGAATCCTGCCACTGCTGTCGCCTGCGGAAAAAAGTAGTTCCTCTTATATATACTGCTAACAATGCATCTAACACCGGTCGCACACAGCCCTGTTTCACATAAGGTGTAAACACCCCGTACGATACGGCGTAATCCCCCATTCAGGCGCTGCCAATCTTCCTGAGATTTACAGTGATAGATAAGTACACATTTCAATTCACTATTAAAACAAGACCAATGAGTAATGAAACAGATCCAAGGATTCAAAAGACGCTTGATGCTGTCAAAGAACGGTTTGAAAAAAAGCTTAATGAGATCAAACAGAAAGGCGCTGAACGGATCAAAGAGGTAACGGACGAATCTCCGGATCCTAACAGTGCGGAGGCGACTGTGAACATGACCTTTGATGTAAAGTTTAAAACAACTTCCATCAAATTTGATGTGCCCAAATTTTCAAAGGAACTGCAGAAGATCATATTTGATATTCCTGCGGTTACTATGAAAACAAAGACGATTAGCTGGGATGTGCCGGCCACAAAAATGGAACGCAGATGCATTGCCAAAAAACCTGTTATTACCTGCAACTGGAGAGGCTGTAAAACAGAAATGAAATGTATATATATGGATATGCCGGTTGGCTACATGAAACGAATGGAGATCAAAGTGAATATGCCGGAATTTACAATGAAGAAACAGGAGCTCTCGTTTGATAAGCCGGTGATCAAATTTGAAACAGTGGAGATCATACTGAAACTGCCACAGTTTCATCTGCGTGACCTTAGTGGTGATCTGCGGGAGCAGGAAGATGAATTTAAAGACATCGGTAGTGACATGGAAGGCCAGATGGCAGTAGCCAAAAAGGAAATGGACCAGGCGCTCATCAATGAAGTGGGTGACCAGGTGGAGATCATATTCGAGGAGATCAGGAAACAACTTATAGATGAGCGGGTAAACGTAGGCAAACAATTTGATGATGCTATTGCTAAAATGAAAAGTGCCATTAAGATCCTGAAAGAGAATAATGCTACTGCTGAAGTATCAAAAATGGAAGGCGAATTGGCAAAACTGGTAGAAGATTATAAAACCACACTGAATGAAATTGATGCAAGCATTGAACAGTTGAACAAGGAACAACTGCAGGTGATCAACAGTATTAAATTTCAATAAGCAGGAGGCGAAACAGGGTTGCTAACCTTTTAAAGGCTGGCAACCCTTTAGTACCCGTAATCAATTATTCACCACCACACCGCTTGATACCGGCCCGTCAATCGTACATTGATTAGCAGTAATAGGGGAGCCTCCATCAGAATTATTTAACGCAAAGGTAGCAGCAATGATCTTCGAATCATCTATGGTAACGGAAGCGCCTATCGCTGTACTTACACCATAATTCTGCGAACCACCTGTGGCCTGGATAGTGCACAGGTTTATCAATACGGTCAAAGAGGAGCCGCCAAAAGAAGTGCCAAAAAGTTCAAGCCCCACACAGGCGCTTTGATTATCACCGGTAAGGTTCAGTATGCTTTGGCCCAGGATGATATTGCCGGTATAAGAGCCGGTATTATTGGTAATACCTCTTACATTATCTCCGGTGCTGCCGGCGCCGCTGTTGATGGTAACACCACTGATATGAAAATTACCGCTGCCGCATATCTTAATGCCGGCCGGCCAGCTGCCCCAAGCTGCACCAGGCGCATTGATGGTAAGTTCGCTGATGCCGCCACCGGAAGCGGAATTCACCACTCCATTGGCATTGCTTTGTTGTGGCTGTGCCGTGATGATGGTAACATCCTGCCCGGAACCGATCACATACACATAGTCTTTCATTACTACATTTTCATTGTAGGTTCCGCTGCCCACGGCCACCTGGTATTGTTCCTGCTGGCTGGCACCGGTAATGCTGTCGATAGCGGCCTGGATAGTGCTGAACTTGGCACCGCCCGGCCATACCTGTGCGGTATTGGGAGGAAGCGCCAAAGCGATGGCTTTTGTTTTAGTTACTAAAGAGACAGATTGATTGATGAATGTTTGCAATGCTGCAGTTAAGGTGGACATAGTTTAAGGTTTTTGGTTAAGGGACAATAAAGGTAGAAGAAATTTGAAAATCAGTTGTGTCCAGAGAGATTTCAACACAGAGGTACGGAGCGAAAGAGTAGCACTGAGTAAAAATCCATGACGGCCTGTGTAACTCATTTTCTCCACTACTCTGTGTTGAAAAAACTTACTGAGGCCATTCACTTACAGTATTTCCTGGCAAAGCTCTATCAGGATGCCATTCGTGGTTTTGGGATGAAGAAAACACACCAGTTTGTTATCAGCGCCTTTCTTAGGTTTTTCATTCAGCAGGGTAAAGCCTTCCATCTTCAACCGTTCCATCTCTGCCTCAATGTCGGCCACTTCAAAAGCGATATGGTGCATACCTTCCCCCTTTTTTTCCACAAAACGGGCAATCACTCCATCGGGGTCAGTGCTTTCCAGCAGTTCTATTTTAGTATCGCCCTGGCGGAAAAAGGCGGTGTTTACTTTCTCTGACGCTACCTGCTCTGTTTTGTAGCAGTTGGTATTCAGCAGTTTTTCAAATAAAAGCACTGAATGCGCCAGGTTTTTTACAGCAATGCCAATATGTTCAACTTTTTGCATACTAAGGGTTTAAATCCGGTTTGCGATTTCGGTAAAATCGGCCACCAACCCGAAATTACCCCTTTCATTTAGAACCTTTTGGGCTAATTTTGTGTTCAATTGAAACGAACAACGACTAATTATTTTTATGCTGAATTTCCCCATTTATTTAGATCATAATGCCACTACGCCCTGCGATCCGAGGGTGGTGGAAGCAATGATCCCTTACTTTACCAATAATTTCGGTAATGCGGCCAGTCGTAACCATCCTTTTGGCTGGCAGGCAGAAGAAGCAGTGGACTATGCACGGGAACAGGTGGCCAAACTGATCGGCGCCGATCCCAAAGAGATCATCTTTACTTCCGGCGCTACGGAAGGAGATAACCTTGCCATCAAAGGGGTGTATGAAATGTATGCCAGCAAAGGCAATCATATCATCACCTGCAATATTGAGCACAAAGCTGTACTGGATACCTGCAAGCATATTGAAAAAGAAGGCGGCGAAGTAACCTACCTGAAAGTAAAAGACAATGGTCTGATAGACCTGGCAGAACTGGAAGCAGCTATCAAACCCACTACCATACTTATCGCTATCATGTATGCCAATAATGAAATTGGTACCATCATGCCGATGAAAGAGATCAGCGCCATTGCCAAAAAGCATGGAGTGCTGGTATTCTCTGATGCGGTACAGGCAGTTGGTAAAGTGCCGGTGGATGTAAATAAAGACGGTATCGATCTGATGGCCTTCACGGCACATAAAATGTACGGACCAAAAGGTGTTGGTGCTTTATATGTTCGCCGTAAAAATCCAAGGGTGAAAGTAACGGCACAGATAGACGGCGGCGGCCACGAAAGAGGTATGCGCAGCGGTACCCTGAATGTGCCCGGTATCGTTGGTTTTGGAAAAGCCTGTGAGATATGTCTGAATGAAATGGCAGAAGAAACGGCCCGCATCAGCAAACTGCGGGACAAACTGCAAACTGAATTACTGAAAATAGAAGAAAGCTACCTGAATGGTGATAAAGAGCATAAACTGCCACATGTGACCAATATCTCTTTCAAATATGTGGAAGGAGAGGGATTGATGATGGGCTTTAATAAAAACATTGCGGTATCATCCGGTTCGGCCTGTACGTCTGCCTCACTGGAGCCATCCTACGTTTTAAAAGCATTAGGTCTCGGTGACGATCTGGCACACAGTTCGCTTCGTTTTGGATTGGGACGGTTTACCACAGAAGAACAAATTGATTATACCATCGAACAGGTAACGAATACGGTGAATAAGCTGAGAGAGATGAGTCCGCTCTGGGAAATGTTCAAAGAGGGAATAGATATGAATAGTATTGAGTGGGCGCACCATTGATAAGTGCGATGTGTGAAGTACAAAGTACGAAGTTGCTTCACAGATCGGGGATTGTATTTTACTTCGTACTTCAAATTTCTTAAATCGTAGTTACTATGGCATATTCAGAAAAAGTGATCGACCATTACCAGAATCCTAAGAACGTAGGAACACTGGATAAAAGCAAATCTAATGTGGGTACCGGCCTCGTAGGTGCTCCTGAATGCGGCGACGTGATGCGGCTGCAGATAGAAGTGGATGAAACTACCGGCGTTATCAAGGATGCCAAGTTCAAAACCTTTGGTTGCGGTTCCGCTATCGCTTCTTCTTCCCTGGCTACAGAATGGTTAAAAGGCAAGTCTATAGATGAGGCCATTACCATAGACAATATGACCATTGTGGAAGAACTGAACCTTCCCCCGGTAAAAATTCACTGCTCTGTACTGGCAGAAGATGCCATCAAAGCAGCCATCAACGATTACCGCCAAAAGAATGGCCTGGAAGAAATTAAGTTTAACGAAAGTGTAGTGCATTAAGAAGCTGCGAGTTCCTAGTTTAGAGTTACGAGCAGAACCCAAAAGTTCAGGTCTCTACACTCGCAACTCGTAGCTCATAACTCAAAGCTTAAAACATGAATGTAGCATTAGACAACGCAATATATGTAAGCGATAAGGCGAAAGCCAAAGTGGTCCAATTGCTTGCCGATGCCGGCGTGGCAAATGATCCTTCCTATTTCCTGCGGGTAAGTGTGGTCGGCGGTGGTTGCTCAGGCCTTAGTTATAAACTGGATTTTGATAATGAATCCAAACCGATGGACCAGTCATTTGAAGATAACGGCGTGAAAGTAGTGACGGACCTGAAGAGCTTTTTATACCTGGTAAATACCACCCTCGATTTTTCCGATGGCTTAAATGGAAAAGGGTTTTACTTCAGCAACCCCAACGCCAGCCGCACCTGTGGCTGCGGCGAAAGTTTTGCGGTATAGGGGCCCGATGGAGCACTCGGATCGTTATTCGCTGCTTGAAATAAAAGTCTTTATAGTAACTCTTCCACCCGGAAGATTTTTTATTACCCGCTTATCACAAGTTGGCAGACCAAATAAAGAGGTTCCGGATTTTATCAATCTAAAATCTGCAATCTAAAATCTAAAATTGTATTTTGCATTAATGTGGTCCGTTTGTAAAAAAGAGCTCCGCCAGTTTTTCAGCAGTCTTACCGGCTATATCGCCATCATCGTATTCCTTTTGGTAAACGGACTGGTACTTTTTGTATTTGATGATAATATCTTCGACTATGGCTATGCCACATTAGACAAATTCTTTCAACTGGCACCCTGGGTGATCTTATTGCTGATTCCGGCTATTACCATGCGCAGCTTTGCCGAAGAATTTAAGACGGGTACTTATGAAATATTGCAGACCCGCCCGCTGAGCCGCTGGCAGATCATCGGCGGTAAGTATTTTGGCAGCCTGATCGTTGTCTTCATCGCATTACTACCCACCATCATTTATATTTTTTCTATCCAACGCCTTTCTTCAAACGAAGGGATTGATATGGGCGCCACTATCGGTTCTTATATCGGCTTGTTTTTCCTGGCGGCAGTGTTTACAGCCATCAGCATTTGCTGCAGCAGTTTTACCAATAATGCAGTAGTGGCCTTTATTGTCAGTTTGATCGGTTGTGCCTTGTTATATTATGGTTTCAGTGCTATCAGCCGCCTGCCGGCCTTGCGAAACGGCGCAGATTATTATGTGGAAATGACCGGTATTGATTTTCATTACCGCAGCATCAGCCGCGGACTGATCGATACCCGTGATGTGGTGTATTTTCTGTCGGTGATATTTCTTTTTTTAACGATAACGAACCGGAATTTATTAAAGCGGTAGTATGAAGAATACACTGAATAAAATATTTGCTTCAAAATACTGGTGGCTGTTGCTGCTGGTGGTTTTATTTGGTATCAACTACCTGGCTGCTGTCATCCATGCCCGGTTCGATCTCACCAAAGAAAAAAGATATACCCTTAGCAAAGCCACCAAAGACCTGCTGAACCAACTGGATGAGGAAGTACAGATAGATGTTTTCTTGAAAGGAGAATTTCCTTCCGGTTTCAGAAAACTGGCCAACAGCACCCGGGAGTTTTTGGGGTTGCTGAAAGACCGCAACAGTTCTAAAATTCAGTACCGGTTTATTTCACCACAGGATGAAATGCCCGACAGCAGGATGGCATATGGTGACTCTTTAGTAAACCTGGGCGCCGTGCCCATTAATCTTACGGTACAGAAAAAATCCGGGGAAAGCAGTAATATCATCTTCCCGGTGGCATTGCTTACTTATAAAGGCAAGCGATCACTGGTTAATTTATATCCCGGGGCAAGCGGAAGGATTTCGCAGGATGAGATAAACAGTGCAGAAGCATTGATGGAATACCAGTTTGCAAAATCACTGGATAGAATGGTCAAAGACAAACCACCGGCAATTGTGTACGCTACCGGTAACGGGGAACCTACAGACTACCGGGCAGCAGATATCGAGCAACTGCTTACGAAGGAATATCGCTTTGGGCCTTTTGATATTTCAAAACAGCCAATACCGGCCATGGCAGATGTGCTGATGATCGTTAAACCCACCCTTCCGTTTACAGAAGAGGAAAGATTGAAGATCGACCAGTTTCTAATGAATGGCGGAAAACTGTTGTGTTTTATTGATAACCTGATCGCCGAACAGGACAGTCTTGCTATTAAACCTGAAACCATAGCCTATGACCGCAACCTGGGGCTGACAGAACTTTTTTTCAAGTATGGGTTACGAATTAATACCGACCTGGTGATGGACCTTCAATGTGATGTAATTCCTATTGTAGTAGGCGGTACGATGGATAAACCACAAATGGAATTCCTGCACTGGAATTATTATCCCATACTGACTTCTGCAGGCAGTACGGCCAACCAGGGGTTGGGTTATATAGCAGGCCGGTTTGTAAATTCAATTGATACCATTGCTGCAAAGGGTATAAAGAAAACGCCGCTGCTGGTAAGTTCGCCCAATTCAAGAATTATTGCCACACCTGCACTGATAAGTTTGAATGAAAATAAAGATGCGCCGGAAGATGCAAAGTTTAAACGTAATGCCATTCCCGTGGCTATGCTGCTGGAAGGAAAGTTTACTTCTGCCTATATGAACCGCATTGCCCAATCGCAATTGGATACATTGGAAGCAAAAGGAACACCATTCAGAGGACTGTCAGCCGAGAATAAGATGATAGTAGTGGCAGATGGCGACCTGGTGCTGAACGACATATTGCCGGAAACAGGTCCCATACCAATGGGCTGGAATAAATACACCTACAGGGAATACCAGCAGCAATCCGATTTCGGAAAACTTTTTTTACCGGTGGCCAACCGGGAGTTCCTGCTCGGCTGCATAGAACAGCTGGTAAACAATCCTGCAATCAGCGAAACCCGCAACAAAGACATTGTGCTCCGCCTGCTGGACTCAAAAAAAATAACAGCGCAGAAAAGCACCTGGCAACTCATCAACATTGCGCTGCCGGTATTGCTCATCATGCTTTTTGGCTGGCTGTACCAGCAAATACGAAAAAGAAAGTATGCGGCATAATGGTTACCATTCTAAAAAATCAGCAAGCGTATCTTTGCACATCATTATAAAAGTAGTTCATGACACCCGACCAGCTCACCTATCTTGTTTTTGGAATTGTACTGGTGCTTGCATTGGTCTTTGACCTTGGTTTACTGAGTAAGAAGGATCAGAAGATCACTATCCGGCAGGCATTATATCAAACATTTTTCTGGGTGGGGCTGGCGCTGGCTTTCTTTGTGTTTATGTGGGTGGAGAAAGGCGAACGCCTGGCATTGGAATACCTGAGCGGCTACCTGATGGAATGGAGCCTGAGCATTGATAACATATTTGTTTTCATCCTTATCTTCTCTGCTTTTTCGGTTAAAGAGAAATACTACGGCCGGGTATTGCTCATCGGTATTTTAATGGCGATAGTATTTCGGGTCATTTTTATCACGGTTGGTGTGGCATTGGTGGACAAATTTCACTGGATATTGTATGTGTTTGGTGTATTCCTGTTATATACCGGCTACAAGATGTTTACAGCCTCTGATGATGAAGAGTTTGATCCGCACGACAGCAAGATATATCGCTTCATGAAAAAGATAATACCCCTGGTACCGCATGATGGCGACGGGCGGTACCGGTATCTGCAAAATGGAAAACCGGTGTACACCACTTTATTTGTAGTGGTGATCATGCTCGCCGCTATTGACCTCGTTTTTGCACTGGATTCCATTCCGGCTGTAATGGGTATATCAAGAGATAAACTGGTGATCTATACCTCCAATATTTTTGCTGTGCTCGGTTTGCGGTCCTTGTTCTTTTTGCTGCGGGGCGCTGTCAGCAAATTTGATTATTTACAGCAGGGCATTGCTATTGTACTGGTATTTATCGGTGCCAAGATGCTGGCCGAAAGCTGGATCAATCAATGGCTGGCTAAAGAAGTGCAGGTGTTTATTTCACTGGGTGTGATCATGGTTTGTATTTCCGGGTCTATCTTCTATTCCATCTTTATGCAAAAGAAAGGGGTGCCAAAAGATGTGGAAGACGAAAGTGTATAATCTGTAGCAGTAGTATTTTTAAAATTGAACTATACCGTCAGCCATATTGCCCGTATCATTTCTGCCGAAGCAGTTGTAATTACTGATGTTGCCATTGAACACCTGCTGCTCGACAGCCGCAAAGTATATAGGGCGGCTTCTTCCTTATTTTTTGCAATAAAGGGATTTCGTAAAGACGGGCATCAGTTCATCCCGGAGTTATATAAAAAAGGTGTCAGGAATTTTGTTGTTTCAGCATCTATTGATACTGCAAACTTCCCGGAAGCGAATTTTTTACTGGTGAATGATACACTGGTTGCTTTGCAGCAACTGGCCGCACATCACCGGCAGCAATTTTCTATTCCCGTGATCGGCATCACCGGCAGTAATGGAAAGACCATTGTAAAAGAATGGCTGTACCAGCTGTTGCATGAGGATTTTAATATTGTACGAAGCCCTAAGAGTTATAACTCACAAATAGGTGTGCCGCTGAGTGTGTGGCAAATGAATGAACACCATACACTGGCAATATTTGAAGCCGGTATCTCCGAGCAGGGAGAAATGTTGCGCCTGGAAAAGATCATCCGGCCCACGATAGGTGTACTTACCAATATCGGTGCCGCACACAGCGAAGGGTTTGTGGATGATGACCATAAGTTCAGGGAAAAGATCACTCTCTTTAAGAACAGCCCTGTGCTGATCGGAAAAGAAGTTGATTTTGTGCACCGTCACGGGGTGAGAGAAGCGCTGGAAATGTTCAATGAATCGCTGCAGCTGCTATCATGGGGAGAAGAAGAAAGTGAAAATCAATTTGTACTAAGATCTGTTGAAAAGAAAGAGAGCAGTACAACCTTTGTTATTGGGTCACAAGTTATTGAGATCCCCTTTACTGATGATGCTTCTATAGAAAATGCCATTACCTGTTATTGTGTACTGCGGGAGTTGAATATAGCTCCGGATGTTATCGCTCAAAGAATGCAACGGCTGCAACCAGTGAATATGCGACTGGAATTAAAGAAAGGGATTAACCATTGCACTATTATTAATGATAGCTACAGTACCGACCTGAGTTCGCTGGAGATCGCATTAAATTTCCTTGACCAGCAAAGTGGGGGCGGGGGCAGAACGGTGATACTTTCGGATTTTTTGCAAAGTGCTTTGCCTGATGAACAATTATATAAGGCGGTGCTGGAAAGCCTGTCAAAACATCAGGTAAAAAGGCTCGTAGGTATTGGCGAACGCATCTCAACTGCTATCGGCAGGCTTTTGCAGGAAGACACCTATGAATTGAATGTTGAATTGTTTCCTTCTACCGCAGCCTTTTTACAGCAGTTCAGGTCTTCCCGGTTTAAAGATGAAGCCATATTGATAAAGGGTGCCCGGGTGTTTGCGTTTGAGCAGATAGTGCCTTTGCTGGAACAGAAAGTGCATCAGACCATTCTGGAGATAAATTTGAATGCCATTGTTCACAACCTGGAGGAATACCAGCAATTGCTGAAACCGTCCACCAAAGTGATGGCGATGGTAAAAGCTTTTGCCTATGGCAGTGGTGGTGCAGAGATCGCCGGGATATTGCAATATCATAAAGTGGATTACCTGGGTGTGGCTTATGCAGATGAAGGAGTGGAGTTACGAAAGGCAGGTATCAGCTTACCTGTGATGGTAATGAACCCGGAAGTAAATGCTTTTGAAGCTATCGTGGAGTACAACCTGGAGCCGGAACTATATTCTTTTGAATTGCTGCAGACCTTTGATTCCTATTTAAGAAATGAAGGATTACAACAGTATCCTGTACACATTGAAATTGAGACCGGCATGAACCGGCTGGGCTTTGGTATAACCAGCATTGATAAACTGGCACATGCGCTGAATGCAACATCTTCTTTTAAAGTGCAAAGTGTATTTTCTCATTTGGCTGCCAGCGAGGAAGCGGCCCAGGATACCTTTACGGAGCAACAGTTTGAACAATTTGAAAAAGCAGCGTTGCAGTTAGAACAAATGCTGGGATATTCTTTTATCCGTCACATTGCTAATTCGGCTGCGGTGATACGTCATCCGCAACTGCAACTGGATATGGTCCGGCTGGGTATAGGCCTGTATGGAGTGGATAGTGCTGCCTCAAATAAGCTGGACCTGCAAACGGTTACTACCTTAAAGTCAACAATAGCCCAGGTAAAGCAGTTAAGGAAAGGAGATTCGGTAAGCTATAACCGGAAAGGGATTGTAAGTAATGATGCTGTTATTGCAACAGTACGCATTGGGTATGCCGATGGTTATCCCCGCCGGCTGGGCAATGGCGCAGGGAAGGTTTTTATAAACGGGCAGTTGGTTCCGGTTATCGGTACGGTTTGCATGGATATGTTCATGATCGATGTGACCGGGGTGTCCGTACAGGAAGGGGACGAAGTAATGATCTTTGGAAAACAATTGCCGGTGCAGCAGGTAGCCGAATGGGCGGGTACCATTCCCTATGAAATAATGACCGGTATATCTCAAAGGGTAAAAAGGGTATATTTTGAAGAATAATATTTAACAAAGGGCCAAAATCCCCAAAAGCTCAAAGCTGTATATTTGCTGGAATTATGAAGACGCTGAAAATAAGGCATGTAGCATTGATCATCGCCGCAATAATCATTGCAGACCAGGCCATAAAGATCTGGATCAAGTCAACACATCCCACAGGGGAGGTGCTGCGGGTTTTTGGTATGGACTGGTTCCGTCTCCATTTCATTGAAAATCCCGGAATGGCCTGGGGCTGGAAATTTGGAAATGATACCGGTAAAATGGTACTGACCTTGTTTCGCCTTGTTGCAGTCATTTTTGGAACCTGGTATCTTGGGCAGATCGTAAAGAAAAACTACAGCCGGGGATTCGTTATTTGCGCAGCGCTTATTTATGCCGGGGCATTGGGCAACCTGATAGATAGTATGTTTTACGGGATGATATTCGACAAAGGCCTTTCAGCAGGAACCAGCTATTTACCTTACGATGGTATTGCCTCTTTTTCAAGTGACGGATATTCATCCTTTCTGCACGGCAGTGTGGTGGATATGTTATACTTCCCCATGTTCAAAGGTCATTTCCCTTCCTGGTTTCCTTTTGTAGGTGGTGATAGTTTTGAATTTTTCAGCCCCATCTTTAATATAGCGGATGCTTCTATATCCACCGGCGTTATTACCTTATTGGTTTTTCAACGGCGGCTCTTTAAAAAGAGAGAGAAGACAGAAATCCATACTACCGTGGAAACCAGCACTGAAATAAGCGACAAGGTACAGGTATCATAAAAGAAAAAAGCCGCTCCACTTTTGAAACGACTTATTTCTCTGGCTGAGCAGACACGGTTATTTTGAATATTTTACCACACTTTTTTGGATGACCCGGTCTGTTGTATGCACTCTCAAAAAATAAATACCGGGACTAAGGTTATTTGTTTCCCCAAACAAAAGACTGTTGACACCTTTACTTAACTCCAATGGTTTCCTTTTCACTATTTTTCCTGTAGCGTCTATCAACTCTGCTTCGGCTTTGCCGGTAAAGTCGGCCGCAACATCAAAAGCCAGTTCTGAAGTAAATGGATTGACAACAGAGATAAAGGAAAAAGTTTCTTCAGCATCATATAATTGTATAATTCTGGAGTATTCAGTATTGCTGGCCTGGTTCCTCATTTTTATACGATAGAATGTTTTGCCCGAAACGGGAACCGGGTCAGTAAAGGAATAGGTACTCTGTTCGGAAGCGTAATCATTATAGCTGTTTATAGTAGCGATCGCTGAAAAATTGATTCCATCGGTACTTTTTTCCACGTCAAATTGAAGAGGTTCATCTTCTCCGGTAGTGGTCCATCTTAGTGCAGCCTTTCTGTCGGATAGCCGCCCGGTAAAGGAAATAAGACGGGCATCCAGTAAATCGCCGCAATCGATCACCGTCAGCGTAATGATATTGGCATTGTCTGTAAAACTGCAATTCGGTGCTGTAAGATTTGCCACCGTGGTGGCCACTACCAAACGGTACATATCACCAGAATTGACTAAATATGTTTGTGTCGAAGGAATAGTGTAAGAACTTACAAATTCCCAGGCAGAACCATTCCAGTAAGGCGCCGCAGGGCCTGCAGGAGCGGTTATATCCGTCCAGGTAGCACCACCGTTAGTACTGCGCTGCCATTTGTAGTACAGGTAGTTATTAAAATACGACCGCACGGTATCCCGAATAGTAAGTACGTTACTATCACAAACCGTTGGGTTTAACGAAGGAGAATAGCTCATGTTTGGAGAGCAGGTGGCTACTGTTATATCATCCAGTGCCCAGTCATTACCACCACCACCGGGAGAGTTATTATAAAACCGCATGGTGAAGCTTGTTTGTGCAGGCCCGGTAAGAAACGTAAAACCCTTCTTTACCCACTGGCCGTTATAAGCAAGGTCTCCGGTGGTATAGTAATCCACTCCGTTCAATGCCATTGCCAGGTTTGGACGAACGCCGGAAGAATCACCGGGGCCGGAGGGAATATAACCGCCTCCGGAGGCACCTGTACCGTTAGTATCACAGCCACATTTGGAACAGATATTTCTCATCCAGCAGGATATTTCATAATAAGTATTGGCACATAATCCAGTGATAGTATGCTGAAAGGCTGAGTCAATTCTGTAAGCGGCATTAATGACCAGCATATAACCGGCAATTCTTCCGCCTGTTGTGTCTGCCGGAGGATTTCCGGCTGTTGGAGAAGCAGCACCTGTATGATCACCAATGATATCCCAAACAGAGAATACCCGGTGCGTGGTCAACGGGCCGGCACCATCAGGATCCGGATCCGGTTTTAGCCAGGTGTTCACAGTTGAATAGCCAAACTGGGTGGAAGTATTATTTGCCACACCATAATAATAGTCGTTTGGCATATTGGACCCGGTAAAGCCGGCATAGGTATAACCGACAGGAACATTGGTTGAAGTTCCCCTGTTACGCAGGTTACCACTTCCGAACGTGCCGTTGTTTTCTGTACCCAATGCATTTACACCAATAGAATTAGAACAGATACCTAAGTTGGTATAAACAGAAACAATACGTGAAGGAAACGTAAATGTGTTAACAGCAGGTGGTGCAGTGGTGGATGTAACAGCGCCTCCCCCAAGATTAATGGTAGTATTGATCAAAGAAGTTACCTGTACCCTGTAGGATGCCACCATGATGCAGGTGCCTCCGAAAAATGAGGGTTTATGTCCATTATTATTTCTTATTCTTCCCCGGCGGTAAACGGTTGCGGGCTGGTCCACATTTCTATAACCAAGATTTATTGTTATGCTGGAACCGGTGATCCATCCTTCGTCATTAGCAGCATCGA
Organism: Chitinophagaceae bacterium; assembly: GCA_040080515.1. GTDB lineage: Bacteria > Bacteroidota > Bacteroidia > Chitinophagales > Chitinophagaceae > JJ008. The sequence continues at coordinate 13,984 of JBEBIF010000028.1, forward strand.
ACCGGGCATCGGTGAATGCTTTATAGGTTTTTCCCTCATTGGTCAATATCTTCAATGTGCCGGGAATATAACTGGTGCCTGTTGGAACCACATCCGTAAACTGGCAACTGTCATACGAACCGGCCCGAACAACCACCGAAGCCCTGATCTCCAGGATATCATTGGGTTCTACTGTACCTCCGGAAGATTTGCTGGTGTTGATATAACTTTTACCAAAATCAATTTGGGGCGCTACAGCTGCAGGATGTGTAACACAAATATTGAAACCTGCATTACTGGTCAGTACCGCACCTCCATTGGAATATACCCGAATGTAATAATTCGTATTTCTTGCCAATGTGGTTACAGCAATACTAGTGGTGCCGCAGGCTACGGATGTAAAACCTGCGCAGGTACCTGCAAAAAGCTGAAGCCGCGGGCCTGACGTATTCAAGTTGGCGCCAATAGTGCTTAATGTAATAGTGTGATCTGTGGAAGTAGTAACAAACCGGTACCATACATCATCATCAGCAATACCGGTACAGGGCGCCACAAGAATGCCGGAGTTGGTGGCATTCTGAACGGTACCTGCAGTGTTGGTGCAGGCAATGTTCGAAGTAAGTAGTACTGCATTCGCACAGTTATCGTTTGCCGGTTGAGCAAAAGATAAAAGATGGAGGAATAAGCAAACAATGGTAAGCAGATGGAATTTGGTGACCCTTCTTGAATTGGGTAAAGGTCTATTCATAGTTACGGGTTTTCGGATTCACAGGTCAGACTTTCAGATATAAAATTAGATTAATGAAAGACAAATGACAAGAGTAGTATATGCTTATCCACACGGAAAAGCCCCGTGTATTATACTTGCGAAATTCCTATTGACATTCTACCGGAGCAAAACTAATTTTACTATCAAATCCCACTATGAAAAACCTATTAAAGGGAGCCAGGGTACTTCTCCTGCCACTATTGCTCTCACCATTCAGTAAAATCCTGTCGCAGGGTGAGCCATTTACGACCACGCAACTGGTTCCGAGCCTGACCTTTAACTTCCCTTATGAAATTACGTATGGACCGAACGACTCTTTGTGGGTAACGGAACGGGTGGGGAAAAGAGTGGTAGTAGTAAGCCCTGTAAACGGGGGCAGAAGAACTGTGTTGAATTTGTCAGCTGTTGTGTACCAGTCTGCCGGACAGGATGGATTGATGGGATTGGCAATACATCCCAACTTTGGATTAGGTACAAATGAAGATTATGTGTACCTGTCTTACACCTATGATGATGACCCTGGTGCAGGAGTAACCCGCCGCACCAAGATCACCAGGTATACGTATACACTTAGTACTACTTGTATTTTAAACCCGGCTTCTGCATTGGATATAATAACAGGTTTGCAGGGCAGCAATGATCATAACTCCGGAAGAATAAAAATAGGCCCTGATGGAAAGCTATATTATACAATAGGCGACCAGGGTAACAACCAATTTGCTAATATGTGTAACCTGATCCGTGCATTGGACCTGCCAACTGCGGCTGAAGTAGCGGCAAGTGATTTTACAAAATACCAGGGAAAAATATTACGGATGAACCTGGATGGAAGTATCCCTTCCAATAATCCATTACTTGATCCTGATGGTGGTGGCCCGCAGCCCGCTGTACGCAGCCATATCTTTTCATATGGACATCGAAACCCGCAGGGGATCGTATTTGCACCGGATGGAAAATTGTATGCAGATGAACACGGGCCAAAGACAGATGATGAGATCAATCTTATTGTATCCGGAAAAAATTATGGCTGGCCAAGGGTGGCGGGATTTAATGACAACGAATCGTATGTGTATGGTGAATGGGGAGCTTCGTCTCCCACCCCCTGCAGCTCTTTAGGGTACAGTGACTATACCATTCCCGGTACAGTGCCACAATACCAGGAAAGCTCCTACAGTCACCCGGATTTTACACCACCAATAAAAACGATCTATACCGTACCCAACGGTTTTAATTTTCAGGACCCTTCTTGTGTGGGCAATTATTTTATCTGCTGGCCCACCACAGCACCTGCCAGCCTTGATATTTATACAAAAGCGGCGGGGGGTGTGCCAAACTGGGCGAATTCATTGCTCATAACCAGCCTTAAGAGAGGAAGCGTATTACGTTATAAGTTGAGCGCCGATGGCCTTACCATTCCCGGAAGCCAGATTGAATACTGGAATACCAATAACCGCTTTAGAGATATTGCGATCAATCCTAACGGAGCTGAATTTTATGTAATAACCGATAATTCAGGTGCCACCTCCGGGCCCAGCTCGGGCTTTACTACTACGCTGGACAACCCTGGCACTATCATGAAATTCACCTATCTCGGGCCGTTACTTAGCTTAGAGGACAACCCGGGAGTACCTAAAAAAGTAAACGACCTTGTAAAAATCTATCCTGTGCCTGTGGTCGGTAATTTTATTACTGTACAAAGCAAAAAGGAATTCAGAAAACCAATGCGGGCAGAACTATATGATCTGAGTGGTTTGTTGCTAAAGGAACAAAAGAGTTTCCAAAATGAATTCACCATCGATGTTTCATCACTGAAACCGGGTATGTACCTGCTGAAATTATATAACGGTAACAACCAGGAAGTACAAATAGAAAAAATAATCCGGCAATAAATAGCAGGAGGAGATATAATAGCAAAACCCCCGGTTTGGGGGTTTTGTTTTTGGATGTGCTCAAGTGGTTAACTCCTGTACAAGGGCTAACTTTTCATTATTTTCTAAGTAAAGCACTTTCTTTAATGTAGCGGATGGCCGCCTCCCGGTCAGGATTTGCCATAGACAATACCTTTCCGGAATGAATAAGACGGGACGCTCCTGTAAGAATTGCTTTTAAATAAGGTGTCTGCGGGTGTGATCCTGCCGGAACCTCTTTTTTCTCAGCCTTTTTTGTTTGCGGGGAAAAGTAATGGGATGGTGATACAATACTTTTCATAGTGGGGGTTTTAGTTTTTAAAAGGGTTTGGATAATTGTACTTGTAAGATAGAAATGAATTATTTCAGTTTGCAAGATTTACGTTCAAAAAAAGTGAAGAAACGATAATTCTTCACTTTTTACGATAGTAATAGTACGAGAACAACTCATCAGAGTTGGCCTACCATATTGGCCGGTACCACCCATTGATCAAACTCTTCAGGAGTTACATATCCCAACTGCACGGCCATTTCTTTTAGCGTAGTACCTTGCTTATGGGCTTTCTGGGCGATCTCGGCTGCTTTATAATACCCAATCTTTGTATTGAGGGATGTAACAAGCATCAGGCTGTTGTCCACATGCTTTTTAATATTTGCTTCAATAGGTTTTAATCCCACCGCACATTTATCATTGAAAGAAACACAACCATCACCGATCAGCCTGGCGCTATGCAGGAAGTTATAGATCATTACTGGCTTAAAAACATTCAGTTCAAAATGCCCGTTGGACCCGCCAATGCCGATGGTCACATCATTGCCCATTACCTGGGCGGCTATCATTGTCAAAGCTTCACATTGAGTGGGATTTACTTTTCCCGGCATAATAGAAGAGCCTGGTTCATTATCCGGAATGAACAATTCACCGATACCACTCCTTGGTCCGGATGAAAGCATACGGATGTCATTAGCGATTTTCATCAGGCTGACCGCTACTGTTTTTAATGCGCCATGTGCTTCCACAATGGCATCATGGGCAGCGAGTGCTTCAAATTTGTTAACAGCAGTTATAAACGGATGCCCGGTGAGTGTGGCAATATGTTTCGCCACATTCTTAGCATAGCCGGGGGGAGTATTGATACCGGTTCCTACAGCAGTGCCGCCCAATGCCAGTTCGCTTAAATGAGACAGGGTGTTTTTAATGGCTTTTAATCCATGGTCCAGTTGAGAAACATATCCGCTGAATTCCTGGCCTACCGTTAATGGCGTGGCATCCATGAAATGGGTTCGGCCGATCTTCACCACTTTCATGTATTGCCGGCTTTTTTTGGCCAGCGTATCTCTTAGTTTTTTGATACCGGGAATTGTGGTTTCCATCAAAATCTTATAAGCCGCAATATGCATAGCCGTGGGAAACGTATCATTTGACGACTGCGATTTATTTACATCATCATTTGGATGAAGGAATTTTTCTTTATCAGTAAGTTTACCACCTTTCAGTACATGGCCCCGGTATGCGATCACTTCATTTACGTTCATATTGCTCTGTGTACCACTGCCCGTTTGCCATACTACCAGCGGGAAGTAATCATTCAGTTTCCCTTTCAGTATTTCATCACACACCTTGCCGATCAAAACCGATTTGTTTTTGGGAAGTACGCCTGCTTCCAGGTTGGTGATCGCTGCTGCTTTTTTCAGATAAGCAAATGCTTCAATGATCTCTTTCGGCATTTTATTGATGTCCTGTGCAATTTTGAAGTTGTCGATGCTGCGTTGCGTCTGGGCGCCATAATAGGCATCAGCAGGCACTTTTACTTCTCCCATAGTGTCCTTTTCGATCCGGTATTCCATATGCTTGTGTTTAGAGGTATTGATAGTGATGGACCAGTATTATTTCGGGGGCAAAGGTACTGGCAAAATGGCAATCTGCTTATCATTTATAATGGAAATTGCCGGCCCGCAATTGTAACAGCACGGCTGTGAATCATAAATATCCTTAACTTTAATTAAGTGCTTGCAATATGAGATTCCCTTTCTCAAAAAAACTGGTTTTGATTTCTTCGTTGATCGTACTCGTGACTGTTGCCATGCTATTTATTCTGCCTAAGGATAAGATTGATTTTAATACACAGGTAAAGCCTATACTGAACAGAAAATGTATCAGCTGTCATGGAGGTGTAAAGCAAAAGGGCGGCTTTAGTGTATTATTCCGGGAGGAAGCTTTGGGTAATACCGAATCCGGAAAGCCGGCCATCATCCCCGGTAGCCCCGGCAAAAGTGAACTCATCCGACGGATCACAGAAACAGATCCCGACGAAAGAATG
>JBEBIF010000029.1:0-18917 GCA_040080515.1 Chitinophagaceae bacterium
TTGTTGTTGTTTTTTGTTTGATTTTTAAGAAAAACTGGGCTGCAAGGTAGGGCAAATCCAGTAATGCAACCGTTTAAATATTTGGGGCGGTCTCAGTATATATTTTCTGTATTTTCAAATGATTAAAATTAAGCCGATGAGACGATTACTAACAGTGCCCTTCTTCTTGTTATTGATAAGCTGCGCCGCCCAAAAAGATAACGGTCAACCCGCCGCTAAAGAGGTTAAAGTGCTGGCCGGTGCAGACCGTATAAATGTGTACCTCCCGCTTATTAAAGGAAGAAAAGTAGGCATATTCGCCAACCAGACCTCGATGGTTGGCAATACCCACCTGGTGGATACCTTGCTGAAACTCGGCATTGATATAAAAGTAATATTCGGCCCCGAACATGGCTTCCGTGGAACTGCTGATGCAGGGGAAAAAATAGGCAATAACATTGACAGCAAAACGGGCATCCCTGTTGTTTCCTTATATGGTGCCAAAAGAAGGCCATCTGCGGAGGATGTAAAAGATGTGGATGTGCTGATATTTGATATACAGGATGTGGGGGTTCGCTTCTACACCTTTATTTCATCACTCGAAGAATTTATGGAAGCAGCCTTTGAATTGGGAAAACCCCTGATGCTCCTCGACCGGCCTAATCCTAACGGTCACTATGTTGATGGCCCGGTGCTGGATACGAAATACCGTTCTTTTGTTGGGCGCCAACCTATTCCGGTCGTGTATGGGATGACGATCGCCGAATACGCCTTTATGATCGCTGGTGAAAATTGGCTCAGCGAAAAAGCCAACATCAAATATGCTTATTATAAGACAGCTGAGAATTCACCTGACACGCCTTTTCATTTCCAGGTGATCAAATGCAAAGGCTATGATCATAAAACAAAATATGTATTACCAGTAAAGCCCTCACCCAATCTGCCCAGCATTCAATCTATTTATTTATACCCCTCTACCTGCTTCTTTGAAGGTACCGTGTTGAGTGAAGGCCGGGGAACTACAAAACCTTTCCAGGTATTTGGCCATCCCTCTTTACCCGGCAACCTGTATTCTTTTACTCCTAACCCTAACGAAGGGGCCAAAAGCTCAAAATTGTACGGGCAGCTTTGCTACGGCTGGGACCTCTCCGGCACACCGGAAGAAGTGCTGGCAAAAGTGGATGGCCGGGTGCAATTGAAATGGCTGCTGGAAGCTTATCGCCTCTTTCCCGAAAAGGATAAATTCTTTTTGCAACCCAAGTCCGGCAAGATGGAAGAATCCTTCTTTACCAAATTATCCGGCAATAATGATCTATGGCAACAAATAAAAGAAGGTAAAACGGAGGATGAAATACGGAAAAGCTGGGAACCTAAACTGGGTGAGTTCAAAAAGATACGGAAGAAATACCTGATGTACGATGATTTTGAATAATCGCTACTTTTAAGGATGCGCTGGTGTATTGCATTTATCCTACTTTCCTGTTTTCAAAGCGGCAATGCTCAATTGCCCGCTGATATCCAATTCACCAACTATTCCCGTGCCGGAGGTCTGCCGGAAGAACAGGTCAATACCATTACACAGGACAGTCGCGGGTTTATTTGGTTGGGTACCAAGGAAGGCCTTTTCCGTTTTGACGGGCAGTATTATAAGACCTGGTATGCGAATCCCGGTGATTCACTGAAGTTTTCCAATAATAATATAAGGGTGGTCGCTGAATATAAGAAAGACCGTGTTCTTTTCTTAAGCGGGTCCGCTTTATGGCAAATAAATATCTCTAACCAGCAGTTACAAAAAGTGCCGCCATTAAAAGACAAGAAGATCATTGCCACTCCGGAACAATTAAACGGTAATGGCTGGCTTTTAAGTGATCCCGATTCCATTTATATTTCTGATAAAGAGCTCAATATCCAATACAGTATATCACTCAAAGAGTATTTTATACCCGGTACATGGGTGTCTGCCTTTTCGATACATTATCCCTGGTGCCTGCTTTCTTCAAATTCGTACAACCGGGTGTTTCTTCTCAATTACAAAACAAAACAGGTTATTCCTTTTCTCCTGGATGATTCTAAAATTGACAGCCGGGCCAAATTTTTTACTTTCCAGGTCTATGACAGTACCCGGAAGCGCTTATATTTCTCCGCTTTTTTTGATGGCAATTTCTACTGCGACCTTAAATTGCCACAGGTTACCCGCTACCAACTGACCCCTTTTTGGGCACAAAAAGACGGGGCCATACGCAAATCACTACTCCTGCCCGGCAACAGGCTATTGCAGGGAGGTGATCATGGGCTATACTTAGCTGATTCAACCGGTTCTGTAAAATTCAATGAAGAAACTTTACCTGATCATCCACTTATTTCAGGAGTAGTGCTTAACATTTATCAAACTAAAGATGGAGACTATTGGGCTACCACACTTAATGGAATAAGCCGTTTTAACCTGAATCATCCCAATACCGGTTATTTACAGATGAATTTAGATATCAGCAGCGAAGATGAATTCAAATCAATTATAAAAGGAGCAGATGGCAATATTTACTTTTTAACTGAAAGGGAAAGCCTTTTTCAGTTTGACCAGAAAACAAAAAAAGTAAGAAGGATTGATAAGACCGGAACGTATGGGTGGTCAGCCATACGCAATGGAGATGAGATCATTGCCACCGGAGGTCCCCTGAACCTGTTGATCTATAATGTGATCTCCGGCAAGTTACTGTACCCTGCTTTTTTGCAACCGTTTTATACAAAGAATACCGATCTTATCACGTTGGTATTCAAAGCCCGTAACGGTGACCTGTGGTACAGTTGTAACGGAAGCACCGGGCTGATCCGAAACCCTGCAGGCACCCAGCAATATATTCAATACAGCAAGACCTCTTCTCCACCGGCTATCAGTCTCAGCTATGTGCATTGTGCCTCAGAAGACAGCCATGGAAATATCTGGTGGGGCAGTAATAAAAGCCCGATACTCTTAAAATGGGATGCGGCCTTGCAAAAATTTCAGGAATACGAAGTGAGTAAACTGATTCCCCAATTTATACTTAACACCGGCATCAATTATTTATATGTAGATGCGAAAGACAACCTTTGGATCGCTCTTGATGCTGCTGCACTGATTAAGTATAATATAAATACCAGGAAGGGCGATTATTATGACATGAACAGGGGCATGCCTACAGATGCCCTGTTTGGCATGGTAAGCGATGCTCAAAACCGGTTGTGGTTTGGCACCCGAAAGGGCCTTTGCTGCTACCTGCCCGAAAGAGACAAAATAGTAACTTTTACCAGCTATGATGGGCTCCAGGAAGATAATTTTGAAGGCAGCGGTATTTTCTTTGATAAAGAGGAGAACCTGGTGTACGCCGGTGGAAAACGAACTATTGCTTTCTTTAATCCAGATACTTTATTATACAAAACCACCACCGTCCGGCCACCCGCCTTTATTGATGAGATGAAAGTGAACGGGAAATCCTGGTATTTTGATCCCGAAAAAAAGAACCTCCTAAAACCTAACGAGAATAACATTGAGTTCAGTTTTGCTTCACCTGATTTTAACCGTAACAATCAACTGGAATTTCAATACCGGCTGACAGGTGCAGCGGATGATTGGATCGACCTGGGTGAAAAAAGAAGCGTTACGTTCAATAACCTGCCCTCCGGCACTTACAGCATTTCTGTCCGTTGTAAGCATAAAGGAAATGAGTCCTGGGCAGAAACAGTATATCCGATAAACTTCACGATTGAAACGCCCTGGTTTAAAACTACCTGGTTCAGGGTGCTGGCAGCTTTGCTGATCGCATTGCTCTTCTGGTATATTTTCAGGACATATTATCTTCAAAAACTGCAAAAGCAAAAAGCAGCCGCTGAAAAAATACAGGCGGTTGAAAAAGAACGCACCCGTATCGCCACCGATATGCATGATGATTTTGGCGCCAGCCTCAGCCGTATCAAATTCATCAGTGAAAAGATGCAGCTTACTCAAAGTGAAAATGAAGGTCTAAAAACGGATCTGTCAAAAATATCAGACTATAGTGATGAAATGGCGGAGAAAATGAATGAGATCGTGTGGGCATTGAACCAGCGGTATGATTCACTCGGCGACCTGGTGAGCTTTTGCCGCTCTTATGCCTCTGAATACCTGCAGGACAAAAATATTAAACTTCATTTCAGTGAAGGAGAACTGAGTGAAAATAAGATACAGGGAGAAGTCAGAAGAAACATTTTCCTTGTCATTAAAGAAGCGCTGCATAATATCGTAAAGCATGCCGGTGCCTCAGAAGTAGCTGTTTCATTCCGCCACGATGAAAAGAACCAGTCTATCAGTGTGGTAATTTCAGATACTGGAAAAGGAATTGATACTGGTAATATCCGTCCCTTTGCAAACGGGCTGGAAAACATGAAAAAAAGGATGGCAGACATAAATGGAACCTTTACCATCGAAAATAATAATGGCACCCGGATCACTATTACAGCTCCTGTATAACAAAATACCTATAGGCCGGTAGCTGGTTACAGTTAAATTTGCATTAATGACCACGATCAAACTGGTAATAGTAGAAGACCTGGAAGAAGTTTCCGAAGGATTGAGTGAATTTATCCGGAGAGATGCTGAACTTCAGTTACTAAGTACATTTCGTACAGCCGAAGCAGCGATACTGGAACTGCCGCTATTAAAACCTGATATTGTAATAATGGACATCAATCTGCCCGGCATTACAGGCATAGAATGTATCCGGGAAGTAAAGAAGACCGGGGGACAGATGCAGTTCATGATGTTTACGGTGTATGAGAATAATGACCAGGTGTTTGAAGCCCTGAAAGCTGGTGCCAGCGGCTATTTGCTTAAAAAGACCCCTCCCCTTCAAATCATAGAGGCCGTTAAAGAATTGCACAAAGGCGGATCACCGATGAGTGCTACCATTGCCCGGAAATTAGTTACTATTTTCCAGGAACAACAGCAGGGTGCTAACAGTGAGTCTGCCATACTTACCACCAGGGAAAAAGAAGTATTGGAACACCTTGCCAAAGGAATGTTATATAAAGAGATAGCAGAGCAACTGGGCATCAGCTTTCACACCGTACGGCAGCATATAGGTAAAATCTATGAAAAGTTGCATGTTCAAAATAAAACAGAGGCTATTAACAAAGTTTATGGCAAAAGGGTATAACCTATCCCACAAAATACCTATATGCTTTTCCCACATTTGCCTATTTCCCGACGCATCCCTGCTTGCTAATTTCACATCTGGCTTTCATTACTTCCGAAACATCCTGAGAATAAGTTGAAACAAACAATGGCGCAAATGTCAGGGCTGCTTGGGTTGAGCAGAGAATAAGCTTGTATTTATCAGGAAAACTTTATTATGGGATTATTAGAAAATCATTTCTCATTGCTATTATAAACATTTATAAAATAAAGTAACGTATGAAAAAGCTTCTTTTCTTCTTCCTTACATTGAATATTGCATCAAGCTATGCCCAAAATGGAGATAGTATGATGGTGAATATATGGGGTGATAAACTTTTCTGCAAAACCGAAATGGAGGATGCCGTTGACGACGGAAAGGGCAACGAAGCCTTTGTGCAATACCATTGGGCGATTGTGAACGCCGATAACGGAACAATTGTCAAAAGCGGTATCCAGGCTAATCTTGATATTAAAATGTTGTTCAGCGGCAATAATTACCCGCTTAATAAAATGGTCTTCGGCGAAAACCGGATCCGTGAAAATGACATACTGGTGATCGTTCCTGTTGTTTGGGAGCAAGATAAAACAGGCCCTAATGTGCTGGCTGCCTTTAACCAGAATATGTCCACCTGTATGAATATGATCGCCGGACAATTGCCCGCAAAGTATGCAACGCTCCGGGCAAACTATAACAACAGTGTTGCAGGTTATTATACTGGTATATCTGCTGACGTGGATAAAGTCAGAACGCTCAACTGGAATTCTTTTACTGGTCTCCCATCCTTTAAAACCCTTCTAGAGCCGGTAAGGGGCAGCGGTGCCACCCGGCCGGTTGGTATCAGCAGTAATTTTGAATTTACACCTGCGATCTTCACTTTCTCAAGGGCTTCTATGCGCTACCTGGAATACCTTGCATTTGCCAACCCCGGTGTCGACATGGCACAATTCCAGGCCAATTATATTGAGGGTGTTTTCGGAGATCCCAATAACCGGCCTAACTATACCATTACTATCAGTCTCCAAAGAAAAACGATCCATCCTGCTGTCATTAATCCCAGGCCCCCTGTAAAAACTCCTTATCATGTTGGAATGTGGACAGGAAGCTGGGATGGATCTCAGGACCCTTTTTTTAAAATGAAAATCAGCGAAGATGGATTTTTTCAGCTTTTTGACAGTTACAATACACCCCGACAAAGCGGAACCTATACTCTGAACAATGGTCAGTTTTCCGGACAGTTTACCCTGAACAGCAAGCGCTATGAATTAACCGGTACGCTTGACCGTATCGCCGGTACACTTTCGGGTACATGGAAATATAATGACGGCTTTACAACAAAAACAGGCACCTGGTCTCTGAGAAAATAAACCACTTCAATCCCTCACGATGAAAAAACATCTTCTTTCGCTTTTCATTTCAGCCATCACCTTTGTAACAAATGGTTTTGCCCAGGCCGAAGACTGGTACGGTCCTGTAACTATCTCCTTTCATGGGTTTATCTGCAACCGGCCTACCAACGATAACGGCTTAGGCGGGGATGGTGTGGGTGATGAAGTGAGTGTATTATTCTGGGACTGGACAACTGTTTCCACCAACCGGGCAAATTACAATGGAATAACAAAGATCTATGGTGAAGATTTTTTTCTGCCCTTCCGGGTCAAAGCAGGTACTGCCACTATCAACGGCGGATTAAAAGCGGGCGATAGTTATTATCGGGAAGGCGTTTATGGAGATGGTGATCCGCTTATTCTTTCTAATTATTCTATCGTTACAACTTTTTGTTCGCAAAACACTGTAATAGCGATCCTCCCTGCAATTTTTGAAAGAGATGAAGGTCCGCTGGGTGTAACTACTGTCCAGGATTTTGGCGTGGTATCACGCAGAGCACTCAATGATGATGATATTCACCAGGAGATCTGGAATTTCAGTGACAGTTATGTTTATGATGATAGTAATCCATACGGCTTCATCCTGCCGGGACGCTATATCGGTCTTGATGCAAAATATGCAGGAATGTTTATAGCCAATAAGAATAAGCTGGCTTCCCGGCCAATTGGTCTTTTTTCCAACTGGGACTATAGTTCACAACTGATCGTACTCACACCAAAGACAATTAAGATCATTTCGGAAAAAGACTATGGCTATGGAAGAGGAATTCTTCCCATTTATTTTAATGAAGAGACCATGGAGAATACAGAGGGCCATGGCAATTATACTTTACTGCTGCGGGTGGTTGCAGATATCAAATTAAGAGAACAACCACCACCGCCACCACAGCCCGCACAACACCGGATAGCAATAGAAGCAGACTCCGTCAGACCAGGCGAACGCTTACCGTTTTATATTGACGGGTTCAACACCGTTACAGTAACAGAAGCGAAAAGACCATTTTACTTTCCTAAAACTATAGCAACTGGTGTCAGGTTCAGGGTTGCACAGGAAGGCGGAGTCGGGACCTTCGAGATAGTTCCGAACTATTATACTGTTGGAGATTCAGATATCTTTGTAAAGGTAAAACGGATCATTCCACCTACCCAACACAAAATAGGCGTTAAAGTAAATGCGCTTGAAGAAGGAGAGCAGTTTGTGTTTTCATTAGGGCCTAACAAACAAATTACTATTACCGAAGCTGACAATATCATATATTTTCCAGGCACCCTCAGTACCGGCGAAACCTTTACCCTCAGCCAGTTATCAGGGCCAAGGTCCTGTGAGCTAACCCCAAACACAGGGCAGATCGCACATTCGGATGTGGTGATTAATGCCATTTGCGGCACAAGTACAATGAAGACACACCTGCGGGGAAAATTTTCAGCGCCTCCCGGAACTAAATTGGTACTACAGTATAATCAGAAAGATTCATTGGTGTTGAAGCAAGCAGGAACTTCCGGCAACTGGGCACTTCAAACCACGGATTTTAATTTCCCAAAAAAATACCCGGTTGACGAAAGCTACATGATAACTATTAAGCCCGGACCCTCCAGCCTTGGCTGTAAAGTGTATGCAAACGGTGAAGGGCAGGTGGCGGAGCCAACTGAATCCAATTTCATTGGTGTACGATGTGACTATAGCCATGACCTGGTAAGCCGCAGTACAGATAACAAGATACTCAACACCTACTATGAAAGTTTCACACCCGTTATAGGTGGCATGAATGAAGACGAAGGAAGATATACAGCCTTTGTGGCATATGGAAAAGGCATGGATGGCTCAACCGGCAACTTCCGCCAGGTATTCTGGAGGGACAGGAAAACAGGGGAAACCAGGCTTATCAGCAAATCAGCTTCCGGTGAAGAAGCCAATGGCAATAATCATGTACCCGCCATTTCAGCAGACGGTAAAACGGTAGCATTTGAATCATATGCCACTAACTTATCTGCCAGCGATAATAATGGTGCAAGAGACATTTATGTATGGCAGGAGCAAACAGGAAAAATCTCTTTAGTCAGCAAGTCACAATTTGGTGAGGCTGCTAATTCAGAAAGCATGGAACCCACTGTTTCCGGTGACGGAACCATAATTGCCTATAGTTCAAATGCAAGTAACATAGACCCCAATTCCAAAGGAGGCGTGAATATTTTTGTACATGACCTGTTATCCGGAACAACAGAGTTGATCAGTAAAGACTATGAAACAGGAAAAGGTGTTGGTGGTTCTGTACCCTCAATATCAGAAGATGGAACAAAAGTTGTGTTCTGCTCATTTTCATACAGGCTCACCCAAAATGACAACAACAATCTTTGGGATATCTTTTTATGGGAACGTTCCTCTCCGCTACTCAGGAGAATAAGCATCACGGAATCAGGTGCTGAAAGAAACCAGGGAACTGAAAGCTCCAGTCGCCAGGTGGCACCATCAATATCAGGAGATGGAAGATTTGTAGCCTATGCCACCACTGCATCCAACATGGTAACGGGTGATAATAACGAAATGCAGGACATTTTCATTTGCAATACTTCCGGCGGTTTTGTAAAAAGAATAAGTAAAGCCGGCACCACAGACACTAACGGCGACAGCCCGATAAGCCAGGGAGAGAAAATAGGCATCAGTTATGACGGAAGATGGATAACCTATAATACCAATGCAGACAACCTGGGAGTGCCGAAAGGAAATATCGTTTTACAAAATACACAGACCGGGCAGACAATTCCTGTTACCAACTTTACCAATGGCAGCACAGCCCGTCCAATGATCTCCAGAAACGGCAGTTATGTAATAGCAGGATGCAGTGAGAAATACGATAAACGATTTAATACGTCAGGGATATTTGTTTTCTTTCCCCGTTCCAATTAAAATTGCTACGGGTATAGTAACTGAATTATTAAAATGATAAACTATTAAAAATGAAAAAAGGAAAATTTCTGATCGCTGTCGTTTTAATTGCTATAACAGCCACGGCCTGGAAAATAGTGGATGATATCATTACCCGGTTGGGTATGCAGCAGCAAACCGCCCAGGTGTATATTATGAATAACCTGGTGGGGCGATTTTCATCCGGGCCTATGGAAGGCGGACTGGAAGGCGGATCATCTAATGATGTGTACAGCCAGTTACAATCATTCCAGGTACCCACTGCCAGGTTACTGGCAAGTATCATTACAGGTGATAAAGCTGGTGCCGCAAAAGACCTTTGCGACTATGTAAGAAAGTATGTGAACAGTGAAGAATTTATGACCGAATATAACCGCAAGCGGGAAGACGCCATGCCACTAACCGACAAAGGAATGAGTCTTTCCAGCTTAAAAAGGAATAGTGAAGTATTTAAGCTGAATATTAAGAATTACCCTAACGATACAAAGTATGTGGCAGAGCAGCAAAAGCAACTGGATGAAAATCAGAAAAGATTAGATGCGCTTTTGGCGGCCGCAAAAAAGCCTTTCCCCGGCAAAGATCTGTGGGAAAAAGCATTTCCCACAGATCCCGCAATTATAATAAAGAAAAGACTGCAGGAGTACCTGCAACTGGTGGCCACTGTAGACTTCACCGCCAAACTTACCGGCAGTGGTAAGAAGCAAACCTTTGTAAACCCTGCTTATGAAAAGAAAAGCCTGAAATGGAAGGCGGCTTATCGTGCAGGCAAAGAAGTGAATGATGTGGTAACAGCTTTTGTAAAAGAATGGCTGAAGGGCGAGATCATTTCTGCCACTAAAGTAAAGATGGGGGCCTCTGGCAATGAACCTTCTCCTGCTGCCAAAGTAACCACACCTGTTTCACCTGCTATTGCCAGCAGCCCCGCTGCCACTGAACCGGCCCCTGCCCCGGTAGAAAAAAGCCCGGAAAGCAAACCAAAGAAATCACTCTTGAATAAAATAAAAGAAAAGGCCGGTACAATAACAGGCAATCACCCATAAATAAAAAACTATGCGATATATTTTATTCATTGCATTACTGCTCTTTTCAGTGGCCGGTATGGCACAGCCAAAAAAGAATAGTAAGAGCAAAACCGCCTCTGCTGCAACTGGCGGTTATAAAGTGGGAGTGAAATTATCTTATGTAGGTCCCGGTGAAAGCTTTTCGTTTAGCAGCAGTAAAGGCGGCAGTATCACTATTACGCAGAGCAATACAGCGGTGAATTTTGCCGGTACATACAGGACAGGAGATACAATTGTCATATCTCAGACTTCCGGCCCACGGGCGGTCAACTTTCTTAATAACAGCCATTTCGCAATCGTGCAAAGCAGCAACTTCGTGGCATCGGCTGAATCAGGATCCCCTCCCGGGCAAGTCGTCATCAAAGGAATATTAGATGGTGTACCAGGCGCAAGAATAACCTTGCAAAACAACGGGGCGGATGACATTACTGTTACGGCCGCACAAGGATCAGTTCGTTTCGCCTTCCCTAAGCCGCTTACCGAAGGCACTTCTTACAGCGTAACTATCAAATCAGCACCGGAAGGCCAGCGTTATGTAGTAAGCAACTATAGCGGCGAACCGGGTGTTGCCTCTGCCAACAGTTTTATAAAAATTTATGGAGATAAAGAAATTGATCTTATCAGCCGGGGCAATGGTGATTCTGTATTGGGTACTTTTTATGAAAGCTGGGACCCCTGCATCGATAAGATACCCGGTGACGAGGGCCGCTATGTGGTTTTCATTTCTCAGGCAAAAGGTTTATGCGGCTCTACCGGCCAGTACCGCCAGATATATTGGAGAGACCGGCAAACCGGGGAGACAAAGATGATCAGCCGTGCACCGGACGGACAGGAAGGTAATGGCAACAGCTTTGCACCTGTTATCGCTGTCAGTTCGCTGTATGTTGCATTTGAATCCTATGCTACCAACCTGGTGGAAGGTGATCATAACGGTGTGCGGGATGTGTTCTTATGGAAAAAGACACAGCAAGGGGGAGAAATAGAAAGAGTAAGTGTAAGCCCCGGTGGAGTGGAAGGTAACAGCGAAAGTTTTGAGCCTTCTATTTCCGGCATGGGTGGGCAGGTGGCTTTTTCTTCCAATGCCAGCAATCTTTTAACAGATGGCAACCGGGTAGATGGAGTGAATGTGTACCTCTGGGAAAAGCACAATAAGAATATTATCCTCATCAGTAAAGATCCTGAAACAGGTATAGGTGTGGGTGGCTCCAGGCCGTCAATCGATATGAATGGATATAAGATTGCCTTCTGGTCTTATGCCTATACATTGGTGCCAAATGACAATAACAATCTCTGGGATATTTTCCTGTATGAAAGAAATTCCAGTCTGGTTGGCTTACCGCTAAAACGAATTACCATGGCTTATGATGGTGGCGAAAGAAACCAGGGAGATGAAAGCTCCAGCAGGGTCGTTACCCCCACTATCTCCGGATTCGATGGCCGCTTTATTACCTATGCCACTACGGCGACCAATGTAGTACCAAATGATAACAACAAAGCACAGGATGTATTTGTGTATGATGTACAGACCAACACTACCATAAGGGCCAGTGTGGACAATAACGGTGTGGAAGGTGATAGTGACAGCCCGATCGGGCAGGGAGAAGAAATTTCCATATCAGCAAGAGGAGATATAGTGGCGTTCACAACTAAAGCTTCCAACTTTGGCACTCCTGCCAATAACGTGGTGCTGTATAATTTGCAAACCCGGAAAATGGTACCCGTTTCATCCGTTACCGGCACTTATGTGTCCACCCCTTCCCTCTCACGGGATGGACGCTATGTGGCATTTGGCTGCGGGACTCCGTTGGATAAGCGATTTAGTTCATCCGGTCTGTTTGTAACATTTGTAGGCTGGGTCAATTAAAAAAAACAATGTATTAAAGGTTGAAAAACAAACTCGGAACAATAATTAAAAATTAACCATTAAAACACACCAAATGAAACACACGATTAACCTATCAGCCGTCCTGGTCCTTTTCCTTTTATTGACCAGTTCCGCAAAAACGTATGGCCAAAAAGTAACCCAGTTAAAAGAGTTACCTGAAACAAAGCTCCATATCACCCAAGAAATAGAAAAACAGATCGTAAATACAGTAAAACCGGTAAGAGACCAGGTTGAAAAATTGATGAAAGAGGATCAGTCTGGTGACTTTGCCGCTTACTCAGCTGCTATGGAAAAAGCAGGCAATACAAAGGATTTTAAGCAACAAACTGCTCAGCTCAAACAAATCGAGAAGAAATTTTATCCTTTTGTCAAAAGGATTTGGGACATGGCAAAAGTGGATGAAGCCTCTTACAAGCAAAAATTGAAAAATTTATTTCCCAACAACGTGAAGGAAACGATCCGGTTTGGTGAGTTTCTAAATTTTACTATGAGCTCAGGTAGTCAAAAACCCGCACCTCCTCCTGCACCACCACCTGCACCAGCCAATATCTGTGTTGATGCGAACGCTTTATTCAGAGGAACATTTGGTACAGGTGGTGGAGCTATTGGTGGCACCAGGGTCCAGGTAGCACCAGCTAATCCACCAAGCCCTGCTGAAATAGTTGCCAGTGCCACTACAGCAGTATTAGGCAACTACGCTTCACAGGGATGGATTCATAATACTGTATCCCTCCCCGGAACTTTTCCATTAGATACAAGACAATTACGTTCAAAGAAAACATTTGACTGGAATGGAAGGGGAACGGCCTTTACTATCATTGGATGTGCCTGGGTCACAGTTGCTTTTACAACAGATGCGAATTCATCTGACTTTTCGGTTGGCGGCGAAATGCATACTGCAGTAGCCCCTGTAACATTTATCAATGGTATTGATAAGGCTGTTTCAAGAACTGAAGAATCCTTAATCCCAAAAACAGACCTTAAAAGCGCCCAGTTTGGTATCACCTGCTTTGTAAATGCCAAAGCTTCCTTATTCCTTTCCTTCAGCACAGCAACATCTAACTGTGCCATGTGGAGATGGGAAATATGTGAAGAATAAAAACAAAAAAACATTTTTATGAAAAAGCTCCTGTTGATGATCCTGGTATTTATTAATCTTGCTGTCTTTGCACAGCCGCAAACATTTGACATTGCCACCTACACGGCCCCGAAAGGATGGAAAAAACAAGCCTCAGAAAGCGCCGTTCAGTTCTCCATTGAAGATGCAGCAAAAGGGGCGTACTGCATGATAACATTATTCAAATCATTGCCGGGTACAGCAAACTCTAAAGAAAACTTTGACCTGGCCTGGACCTCTGTGGTGAAAGAAATGGTAACCATTTCCACGGCACCTGAAATGCAACCGGCAGCAACAGAGAACGGATGGGAAGTCCAAACTGGGTATGCCCCTTTTGAAAGCGATGGTGCCAAAGGAATTGCCTTATTGGTTACCTCAACAGGTTTTGAAAAGATGGTGAACATCATCATTCTCACTAATACGGATGTGTATGAAAAAGACATGACCGCCTTTTTAGAATCAATAAGTTTTAAAAAAATAACGCCAGTTGCCAAAAAGCAAGTAACAAATCCTGTCAAACCTACGCAGCCGGTTACAGTGGCCAAAAAAGACGGGTTTGCATTTACCACCACCAACTTCGATGATGGATGGACCAGTACGGTACAGGAAAACTGGGTGGAGACAACAAAAGGCAGTACCAAAGTATTGATCCATTATCCGAATAAAAATGCAGATGCTTATAATTCAGTTTTAATGGATGGCTTAAAAAATGCCTGGAATGTTCTCGTTGCACCCAGATACAGCAGTGCTTCCAATTTTGAGTTTAAGCCTATTTCCGGCTGGCAATCAATTGAATTTGCTGAAGCAGATATGGTGGAAAAAGGAACCAATAAAAGAGTACATGTGGTATTGTTCAAATACAATTATTCAGGAGGTAACGGCAAGTATATGGAGTTCATAACTTCAGATAAAAGCGCTTACGAAAAAGAATTTGGTGCTTATCGTGCCGAAACATCCGGCTGGGAAAAAGTAGAGAAGATGGCCAACTACAACAAATTTGCGGTAGCCGCCTCAGATCTTAAAGGCAAATGGACAAACAATTTTTCCGGGTTAACACAATACGTAAATGCGTACACCGGTGCCAGTGCAGGAGCTGATACACACGCCTCTAATCAATCATTTGAATTTGGAACAGGCAATACATACAAGTGGAGCATTGGGGTGGCAAGCGGGTTTGTTGGAAACATCAAGTTCCAAAGCGCCAAATCAAACGGGAAATTTTCGGTACCCAACAACTGGCAGGTGAATTTTTCAGATATTGAAGGCAAACCCAAAACGTACAATGTTTTTTTTACTTGTATCAAAGGGGCAAGAATATTATGGATAGATGAAACAGGTTTTGGCAAAATAGAATAAAGATTATTTACAAATTAATTTGCTATGAAAAAAATAGTAACCTCCGCGGTGATTACTCTTTTGGCAATTACAGCCTTTGCGCAAACTGAAACCTTTGACCTGGCAACTTATACTCCAATCAAAGGGTGGAAAAAACAATCCACACCAGGCACGGTGCAATTTTCAAAAGAAGATGACACTAAAGGCATTTACTGCATGATCTCATTACTAAAAGCGGTGCCCGGCACCTCCAATAGTAAAGCAAATTTTGATGCGGCCTGGGAAACAGTTGTAAAAGAAATGGTGACGGTTTCAGCTGCACCTGAAATGCAGCCATCCGGAAGTGAAGACGGCTGGGAAGCACAAACCGGTTATTCCCCATTTGAAAGTGATGGAGTAAAAGGAATTGTTATGCTGGTCACTACTTCCGGCTATGAGAAAATGGTGAACATCATCATCATGACCAATACGGATGTATATGAAAAAGAGATCTCAGCATTTCTCGGTTCCATTAGTTTGAAAAAGCCGCAGGAGATCGCCAGCAAACCAGTGACTAATCCTGCGAAACCTGCTGTAACAAATACAGTGGCTAAAAAAGATGGGTTTGCTTTTACCACTACCAACTTTGATGACGGTTGGACCAGTACTGTACAGGAAGATTGGGTACTGGTAACAAAAGGGAATATGAAAGTGTTACTTCATTATCCCAAACAAGGGACCATTTTTCCTGCCGACCCTGAACCACTCACTACTGCCGCCTGGAATATACTGGTGGCGCCCCGTTACAGTAACCTGAAGAACTACAAAACAACTTCTATCAATAACTATGACAGACCGTACATCGGTTTTGGCACTGCAACAGATAATGCTACAGGAAAAGAGGTGTATATCGTTTTGTTCAGACAAGGTAGGACAGGGTGGCTTGAATTTATTGCCCCGGATAAAAATACCTTCATGCAATATTTTAAAGCCGACCCCGATGCTATAAGATGGGACAGTGAACCGGCCGTATTAAATACAATGGCCCTAATGGTTAACTATAACAAATTTGGCATTGCTGCTTCCGATTTCAAAGGCAACTGGACCAGCGACTTTAGTGGTATGCAGCAACTATATCATGTGTACACAGGTGACTATGCCGGAATGAATATTAGCCAATCATCTGAAACATTTAAATTTGGTACAGGCAATACATACAACTGGAATATCCTGGTCGTAAATGGTATGGTTGGCAGCACCAAATATGCAAATGCAAAATCAGCCGGCCGGTTCACCGTTTTAAATAACTGGCAGATCAGCTTTACAAACATCGAGGGCAAACCTAAAAAGTACAATGCCTTTTTCTCCTGTATAAAAGGGGCCCGGCTGCTAAAGATGATTGATGCGGATCACCCGGGCAGTGGCATGTACACGATATATGGGAAAGAATAGTTTGCTTACGATGGATCAATGACTATCAACTATTGACTATTCACTATTCCCTATTGTATTACCTTCGCAGCAATGAGAGATTTCAAGACATTGCGGATCATTTTCATGGGCACTCCCGAATTTGCAGTGGCCAGCCTGGATGCATTGGTAAAAGCTGGTTGTACTATCGTTGGTGTCATTACCGCTCCTGATAAACCCGGAGGAAGAGGGATGCAACTGCAGCAAAGCGCTGTAAAAAAATATGCAGTAGAACATAACCTGAAGATGTTGCAACCAGAACGATTAAAGAGCCTGCAATTTTTAGAAGAACTCAGGTCACTAAATGCTGACCTTCAAATTGTGGTGGCTTTTCGTATGCTGCCAGAGTTTGTCTGGAATATGCCGCCCATGGGTACCGTCAACCTGCATGGTTCCTTACTACCACAATACCGCGGCGCAGCTCCTATCAACTGGGCGGTGATCAATGGTGAGAGAGAAACTGGCGTCACTACGTTCAAATTGAAGCATGAAATTGATACGGGTGACATTCTATTGCAGGAACGTTTTCCGATAGGCGAAGAAGATACAGCTGGTGACGTGCATGATAAGATGAAAGAGATTGGCGCTGCCTTATTGGTGAAAACAGTAAAGGGACTGGCAGACGGGAGTTTAAAAGAAGTTCCGCAAACAACAATGTCGGACGGAGACCGTCAGACGTTGCTGCATGCACCAAAAATTCATACCGACACCTGCCGCATCAACTGGAGCCAGCCGGTAGAAACAGTATTTAATTTTGTAAGAGGGTTAAGCCCCTACCCTGCTGCCTTTACTATCATGAATGAAAAGATGTTGAAGATCTATAAAGCAAAAAAAGAAGTGATCTTGCCGGCTCATACAGACGGAGAATACGAAACCGACGGAAAGACCTTTCTTAAAATTGCCTGTACCAATGGCTATCTCCATTTGCTGGAGATACAATTAGAAGGAAAGAAAAAAATGGGAGTTGAAGAATTTCTTCGTGGTTACCGCTTCAATTAATAATTCACTTTCACAATAAACTTGTCCTGCTCGGTGATCTGCAAAACAGAGGCTGCTGCATTGCTGATGCGGATATTCAATCCTTCATTTTGCCGGATACCACTCATTTGCCCCAGCACTTTGGCATACACAGCCTTGTTATTTGTCGGATTGATCACTTTTACGATGGTGCCGGGTTCCACTGCATCTATCAATAAATAATACTTAGTATCCTGCCAGCCGCTGGTGGTTTTAAAGATACCAGCGGTTACGGTTGCATCTTTTGAAACGGGTGTTTTTCTTACCTGCTGTTCAAAATGAGATTTAAAATACCCCTGGTCTGTATTGGTTACTGCTACAGGTTTTTCTTCCGCTTTTATCTCGGGCTTGGGTTCTGTTTTCACTACCGGCTTTTCTTCTGGCTCAGCCGGTATCACCTTTGTATTTCCTTCCAGTGGATTCTCTGTTTTTTCCTGCATCTGCATCGGTGCTATCGTTACCGAAGGCAACTCTTTGCTTTTTACAAAGCCAATAATCAGTTTGCTGCCTTCTTTCACATCGTCTGAAGAAAGTTTATTCCAGCCACGAAGATTGGAAACCGGCACATCGTTGTTGGTTTTGCTCACTCTTTCCAGGCTTTCTTTATCTTTTGTTTTATAGTAAACCGGTGTACCGCTGTTGCCCTGTTGTGTAAAGTTGGTATCCGTAAGCGGAATTCGCAGTTTCTGATCGATCTGCAAACCTTTACTCATATCCAGTTTATTGAAAGAGGCAATAAGTTTGGGATGAACATTATATAACCGGCTGACAGAGTAGAAACTTTCTTTTGAAACCACCTTATGCTCCAGGTACAAGCCCTTGTCACTGCTTTTCACCACCAGGTCACTTTTTTGTGCCAGCACAAGAGAAGCACAGAGAAAAAAGGCTGAAAAGAAGGCAGATAATTTCTTCATACCGACAAGATTTGGACTGCAAAGATGTGGATTTTTTGCCTTACTTGGAGCTATACACTATCTTTTAATATACGTAACTCTTTGGGATAGTAGTTGTTCACCCGGTTGGCCAGTACATTCACCCAGCCCAGCGGCTGATCCTCGTAAGTAACTAACTGCCAGCCCTTTTTTTCATCTTCCCATTCCAGCTCTTTTCGTTGCAGGTATCGGATAGCCTGCTCGTATGTAAGCCCGGTCCTGATGGCAGAATCTACTACTAAAGTACTCATGGCAAGAGCATGGTCCGGCACCAGTTTATCCCGCATCAATTCGCCGGCTTGCGTGCCGGAATAAATGACACGCAGCTGTTTCAATAACAAGGAAAAATCATCAGTCAATGCTTCCGGCCATGCATATACTGTTTGCTCGTATTTAATAAACTGATGCTGCCCTGTTTTAACCCAATGTGCTATAAGTTCCATTTCCTTTTTTCCTGCCAGTTCTGGTTTGCTCTTTCCCCGGATAGACGTTTCCGTATCACCTTCTTTCTTTTGAAAGCAGGACAGGAAAAAACCTTCTCCTTTCACTTTATCGGGCCAGAAACGGTAGCCGCTTCCTGTATCTGTAATATTCCAATCGGGATCGATCGTCAATGGCAGGTAGTGAGCACCTAATTCCTTCGTC